>JBMOIL010000008.1:0-28982 GCA_049317345.1 Candidatus Nanopelagicales bacterium | reverse complement strand
CGGCGAGCGCATCGCGGCGCACCAGGCCCAGTGCCTCGGCCCGGGGGGTCGTCCGTAGGACGTTGCCCTCGGCGTCCACGAGAAGCGAGGCCATGGGAAGGACGTTGAGCAGCGCCACCACGTTGTCCGGGATCGCACGCGCCCCCGCGGGGGGCGTCGAGCGCGCGGGGCGGCCAGCCATGGGCCCACGATAGGCGCCCCCACGATTGCCGCACCCGGACCCTGGCCCGCCGGCGTCAGGATTGTCCGACCGTTCATCGCCTCGCGGCGACCGTTCACCTCATGCTCGGTGCTCGTTCACCTACGCTGGCCACCATGTACCACCGGGAGGTGCACCATGCGTGAGGCGTTCACGGCTGAGCTCGATGCCATCAGCGATGACCTGGTCCACCTGACCCGCCTGGTGGGGTCAGCCATGAACCGCGCCACACAGTCCCTGCTCGACGCCGACCTGCGCCTCGCCGAGGAAGTCATCGCGGCCGACGAGCAGGTAGACGTCCTCACCTCGGAGACCGAGGAGAAGTGCTTCGACGTCATCGCGCTCCAGGCACCCGTCGCTTCGGACCTGCGCATCGTTATCGGCGCCCTGCGCATCGCCTCCTCGCTCGAGCGGATGGGCGATCTCGCCGAGCACGTCGCGAAGCAGGCGCGCATGCGCTACCCCGCGCCGACGATCCCACAGGAACTGCGGGGCACCTTCGCGGAGATGGGCGGGATCGCGGAGGCGATCGTCTCGAAGACCGGTGCGGTCATCGCCACCAAGGATGTCGCTCTCGCGACCGATATCGCGCGCCACGATGAGCAAATGGATCACTTGCATCGCGAACTCTTCACGATCGTGCTGTCGCCATCGTGGAAGCACGGGGTGGAAGCGGCGATCGACGTCACCCTGCTCTCACGCTTCTACGAGCGCTACGCCGACCACGCCGTATCCGTCACCCGTCGTGTCGTGACCATCGTGACGGGTGAGCCCTACGCGGGAGTCACTCTTGACTCAGGTCACTGATTCCGGCCATCCCTCAGGGCGGGGATGCCCCGGGCGGGGGAATACGCCACACTGATGAGCCGTTCAGCCCTCGGGAGGTGGCTGTGAATCGACTTCTGCGCGACACCCGGCCCCGCCGGGTCGCCGTGGTGTCCCTGCACACCTCACCCCTCGACCAGCCCGGCACGGGCGATGCGGGCGGGCTCAACGTCTACGTCCTCGAGACGTCTCGCCGTCTCGCCGCCGCGGGTGTCGACGTGGAGATCTTCACCCGGGCAAAGACGTCGTCTCTGGCGCACACGGTCGAGATCGAGCCCGGCGTTCGCGTCTCCCATCTGCGCGCGGGTCCGTTTGAGGAACTGCCGAAGGAAGACCTGCCCGCGCAGATGTGCGCCTTCAGCGCCGGCCTGCTTCGCGCAGAGGCAGGACGCCCTGCCGGATGGTTCGATCTCATCCACTCGCACTACTGGCTCTCCGGCCAGGTCGGATGGCTCGCTTCCGAGCGATGGGACGTGCCTTTGGTGCACTCCATGCACACGATAGCCAAGGTCAAGAACCTCGAACTCGCCAACGGCGATCGAGCCGAGCCCCAGGTGCGCGTGATCGGCGAGGAACAGGTCGTCGAGAATGCCTCCCGTCTCATCGCCAACACCGGTGACGAGGCACGCCAACTGATCGATCTCTACTCAGCGTCACCTCACGCCATCGACGTGGTCCACCCGGGTGTGGACCTCGACGTCTTCTCTCCCGGCGACCGGGCATCAGCCCGCGCCACCCTGGGACTGCGCCCCGAAGCCCAGGTCCTGCTCTTCGTCGGGCGCATCCAGCCCCTCAAGGCGCCCGACGTCCTCCTGCGGGCTGTCGCGCGCATGGTGGAGTCGGATCCTGCTCGCCGTCGCGGCCTGGTTGTCGTCGTATGCGGGGGCCCATCGGGAAGCGGGCTGGATCATCCGAGCGCCTTGGCCGACCTCGCATCGTCACTCGGCATCGCCGACATCGTCCGCTTCGAGCCACCGAACGACCGCGTCCGGCTGGCCCAGTGGTACCGCGCGGCCGACGCAACGGTTGTGCCGTCCTACTCGGAATCCTTCGGCCTCGTCGCCATCGAATCCCAGGCGTGCGGCACACCTGTCGTCGCCGCATCCGTCGGCGGCCTGCGCACCGCAGTGGCCGACGGACGATCGGGCCTGCTGGTCCCCGGCCACGATCCAGATGAGTGGGCGCGCGCGCTCGAGCGCATGACCACTCGGGAGCGCGACCACCTGGCGGCCGGAGCGCGCGGCCACGCCGAGGGCTTCAGCTGGGATGCCACAGCCCAAGCACTCATCGACTCCTACGCCCACGCCATCGGGGAGCACGCAGCGCTGCCCGTCGCCGTCGGCAACCGATGACGCTGGACTCGACCGCCCGGGCGACGGCCACGCGGGCCGTCGAGAGCGCACTCGCGGGGGCGGGACTGAGTGCGGAACACACAGACGAGCACACCTTTGTCATCACACTGGAGGGCGAGCGCAAGCTCCGGACGACGGTCTCGCTCGTTGTCGGTGACCATGCCCTGTCCATTAATGCCTTTGTGGCGCGCCGACCCGACGAGAACGCCGAGGCGGTGTATCGCTGGCTTCTCGAGCGCAATCGACGGATGTACGCCGTTGCGTTCTGCGTGGACCACCTGGGCGACATCTACCTCGCGGGACGCACGTCCCTGGAGGCAGTGACCCCCGACGAGGTCGATCGCATCCTGGGCTGCGTGGCCGAATACTCCGATGGCTCCTTCAACACGATCCTCGAGCTCGGCTTCGCCACAGCCATCCGCCGCGAATGGAAGTGGCGGGTCGATCGAGGTGAGCCCACGGGGAATCTTGAGGCATTCCGGCACCTCGCCGAGCAGCTCGACTGAGGCTTGACAGGATGGCGCCATGACGGCGCCCTACACCCTGGTGCTCCTCCGCCACGGCGAGAGCGAGTGGAATGCCCGCAACCTCTTCACCGGTTGGGTCGACGTCGGTCTCTCCGATAAGGGGCGCGACGAGGCCGCACGCGGGGGTCGACTCCTCGCAGAATCCGGCGTACTTCCCGACGTCGTGCACACCTCCCTGCTCACCCGTGCCATCACGACCGCCAACATCGCCCTCGGCGAGGCCGGTCGCGCCTGGATCCCCGTCGTGCGCAATTGGCGCCTCAATGAGCGCCACTACGGCGACCTGCAGGGCAAGGACAAGAAGGCCACGCTCGACCAGTACGGCGAGGAGCAGTTCATGCTCTGGCGCCGCTCCTACGACGTCCCCCCTCCCCCGATCGACCCCGACAGCGAGTTCGCCCAGACCTACGACCCTCGCTACGCCGCACTCCCGCTCGATGCGCGCCCGCGCACCGAGTGCCTCAAAGACGTCGTCAACCGCCTCATCCCCTACTGGGAGGACGTCATCGTCGGCGAGGGCCTGCGTCGCGGACAGACGGTCCTGGTAGCCGCGCACGGCAACTCGCTTCGCGCGCTCGTGAAGCACCTGGACGGAATCTCCGACGCAGACATCGCCGCGCTCAACATCCCCACGGGTATCCCGCTCGTCTACCGCCTCGATGAGGACCTGCGCCCCATCGTGGCCGGAGGCGAATACCTCGATCCCGAAGCAGCGGCCACAGCCGCAGCCGCCGTAGCCAACCAGGGCCGCTGAGGGACGGCGGGCGCCTGCCATGGGTACGACGCGTCTCGAGCTCGGCGACGCCACGCTGCGCGAGTGGACAGCAACCGTCGAAGCGGTCGACCCCGAGCAGGGCATCGTGCTCGATCGATCCGCCTTCTATCCCGGTGGCGGCGGCCAGCCACCCGATCACGGAGTACTCCTGTGGGGCGGCGTACAGACACGCATCGTGGGCGCGCGCTACGGCGATGACCTCTGGCTCATTCCCCACGAGGGGGACCCACTTCCCGCGGTGGGGACGTCCGTGCAGGGTGCGATCGACGACCCCCGGCGCACCGCACTGATGCGCACGCACTCGGGCCTGCACGTGCTCTCCGGTGTGGTGTTCCGTGACTTCGGCGCCCTCGTGACCGGATCCAACATGGAACCACTGGAGGGACGACTGGACTTCAACCTCGAAGGCGTGCCGGAGGGCTTCAAGGAATCCGTGGAAGACGCGATCAACGCCGAGGTGGAGTCCGACCGCGCCATCCGCGCGTACTCCCTGGCACGCGACGAAGCCTTCGCGATCCCCGACATCATTCGCACCGCCACCAATCTGCTGCCACCCGACATCGAGATCGTGCGCATCGTCGACATCGACGGCCTCGACGTGCAGGCGGATGGGGGGACCCACGTCGCCTCCACCCGGCACGTCGGGCGCATGCGCGTGGTCAAGGTCGAGAACAAGGGCAAGGGCTTCCGGCGGATTCGCGTCGCCCTCGAGGGCTGATCGCATGAGCAGCGACCGGATCCTCGTGCAGGTGTCAGCCGAGGAGTTGCCGCTGCGCGCCCAGGCGCTGCTGGACTCCGGGATCCCCCGCCCGGTCGACTCGAGATTCCTCGCCTATCGCACCCACCTCAGCTGGATACCCGCAGCGTGGCTGGCCGGACTGCTCGTCGTCGGCGTCGCGAGTGTGCGCGCGACGATCGCCGCCGGCCTGGATCCCGCTGCGGGCGCGGAGCGGATCATCTACGGCGCACTTGCTGCGGTCAGCCTCGTCGGTGCGGTCTTCGCTGCCGGCAAACTGCTGCAGGGCCTGGCCGAGCGACGCGACGTACAGCGTGGTCACTACCGCCGCGGACTGCACGTCCTCGGGCAGGACGGCCTGCTCATCGCCGGGCGCGGCACGCACACCTGGGTGCCGCGCGCGATGCTCCCGCCCGCGACTGATGTCACGGGCCCGAGCAGCGGGGGCAATGCCCCGCCCACGTACGCGTACTTCATCGTCGACGACGCGGGGCGCATGGATCGCCTCGACTGCGGCATCCTCACCAAGACGGCCCTGTGGCTATGGGCCGAGCACGGACAACTGCCCGAAGGTGGCGGCTGGGTGTGAGCCCACTCCAACCTCCACCTATTTGCCAGTTGCGTCGACTTCCTTACGCACGGAAGTCGCTGTAACGGGCAAAAACCGAGAGCGGGTCAGCTCGTGATCTCGGCGATACGCGTGCGCACGTCGAAGAGGTAGACGAGCGCCACGACGATTCCGGCGATGCCGATGATGCCCAGGGTGAGGCCCGGGATGAGGCCCGTGAGCATCGCGATGCCGGTGAGCAGGAGCCACAGCAGCTTGGAGACCCGGCCCACCGCCGGGAAGGCCGGTGCGGGGCGGCGGACGCAATCGACGAAGGCCCAGATCTTCACCACCCCGAAGACGACCCACAGGACGGTTTCGACGAGGTTCTGGGTGAGATCGAACATCCCTCCAACGTACGCGCCCCGCCTGCATTCCGCAGGCGGGGCGCGCGTGGACTTGTGCGATGCGCCCCCGGGAGGGGCGCGGATGCGAGGGGGCGACTAGATGCCGACGGCCTCGCGGACAAGGACGACCGTGCGCTCGGCGCCGTGGGCGACAGTGCCCGCCGTCGACTTGGCTTCACGGGCGACCGATGTGGCCGTGGACTTCGCCTCGCGGGCGAGACGGACGGCGCGGTCACGCGCGTCGACAGTCAGGTCCTGCACCTGCTCGCGGGCGTCCCGGGTGAGGTCGGTCACCTGATGCCAGGCGCGGCTGGCGGTGTCGGGAACCGACACGACACTCTCCTGCACCGACTCGATGACATCAGCAACCACGGAGGGCATCTCGCGCGGCACCTCGATCGAGCGCAGCTCGATGACCGGGATCTCAATGGACGTGAAGGGCACCGTGCGAGGAGTCGCATTGGTCGCGCGCGCGGCAGCTACGGCGTTCTTGGGCTTGGGCTTCTCCGCCGTCTTCTTGGCAGCGGGCTTCTTGGCTGCAGCGGTCTGGGCAGCGGTGACCTTGTCGGTCTCGGGCGTGCTCATGTGGTGTCCTCTCGTGATTCCCGGGGGGTCTCCCCGGAGCGGTTCTCGGCCTGGAAGGCCCGGTAGATCTCCAGCAGCGTGCGCCGCTGCGCCTCGGTCAGGCTGGTGTCGGCAGCGATGGAGTCGACCACGGAAAGGCTCGCCTCCGGTCGATCGTCCTCGCTGAGGATC
The DNA here is from genome assembly GCA_049317345.1 of Candidatus Nanopelagicales bacterium. Lineage (GTDB taxonomy): Bacteria > Actinomycetota > Actinomycetes > S36-B12 > S36-B12 > Mxb001. Next base: position 22,858 of record JBMOIL010000008.1, on the reverse strand, counting down.
CCGGCCTGGACATAGAGCGTCTCGGCCGAGATGCGCAGGGCGCCGGCAAGCCGGTTGAGGATGTCGGCGCTCGGGCGACGCAGGCCCCGCTCGATCTGGCTCAGGTAGGGGTTGGAGACCCCTGACGCCGCGGCGAGCTGCCGCACGGACATTTGAGCCTGGTCGCGCTGCTCGCGGATGTAATCCCCGAGTGCCTCGATGCGTGCCATGCGTCCATGGTGCCCCTAAGTGCTTGCAATTGCAAGCGGAGTGCTAGCGGGAGCAAGCGTGAGGTGCGTCACGCGAGGGAGGATGACAGGGACGTGGGCCGCTGCTGGCGAGGCCGGGGTGTCTGCCATCGAGAGGGCGGGCGTCCGCCATCGAATTGTGCGGCTGAGTGTCGATAGAACTCGCTCCCAGCCGCACAATGGGCCGCCGCTCTCCTACGCGCCGCAGGCCTCCTATGGGCCGACGCCCCAATACGGACCGCCGCCCTCCTAACCGAACGCCGGGACGATCTCGCCGACCGGCCGACCGCCTCCCAGGAGCACCAGATGCGCCTGCGCCTCGATGACGTCGTTGTCGACTCCGATGGCCATGAGGATGCCCGCCATAGCCACGGGTCGGGCTCGCCCGCCACCGTCCTCAATCTTGAGCGCGATCGCTCGGCCGTCGGGGAGTACGACGAGATAGACCGACTCCGCGCCCTCCTTGATGAGGGCTCCGGGAAGCGACCTCTGCAGGGCTGCCGCGTCGCGGCGTGTGCCGGCGACCCAATCAGGGTTGCCGCGCATCGCATCGGCGACGCGCCTGCCCGCCTCGTCATCGGCACCGGCAATGGCGGCACCCATGCGCGCCAGCCCCGCCACGGTGAGCCCCAGCACGGGCGCGCCACAACCGTCTACGGCGACCGCCCAGGGCTGCTCGCCCGCACGCTCGGTGATCTCAGCGACAATCGCGCGCTGCAGGGGATGCTCGGGAGAGGTGTAGTCCGAGACGGGCCAATCATTGACCACGCAGGTGAGAAGCATCGCCGCATGCTTGCCCGAGCAGTTCATGTACGTCGTCGAGGCAGCCCCTCCTGCCAACTGCACCTCCAGGCGCACCGGATCATCGATCGGCAGCTCTGGCGGGGTGAGCAGGCTCGACTCGCCGAGACCGCCCATGGCGAGGATGCGGCGGACGCCTTCGATGTGGAACTCCTCGCCGCTGTGCGATGCGGCGGCGAGCGCGAGGAGCTCGCCGTCCAGCGGAAGTCCGGCGCCCACCATGGCAGATGCCTGGGCCGGCTTGTTGGAGGACCGGGGCAGGATCGGGGCTTGCAGGTCACCCCACGCGCGCTCGACCGAGCCGTCCGGTGCGAGTACGACGGCATGCCCGCGGTGCACGCCCTCGACGACGCCTCCGCGGCGCACCTCTACCAGGATCTCGCTCACGCGCGCATCCTGTCAGGTGCCTCGGCCCCTGGGACAACGCGTTACCGTGCCCGCATGAGAGCGGTGGTGCAGCGCGTGGACGGGGCCGAGGTTGTCGTCGCAGAGGAGACGGTGGGACGCATCGATGGCCCCGGGCTTCTCATGCTCGTCGGGGTCACCCACAGTGATGACGAGGCGATCGCTCGACGTCTCGCCCAGAAGGTCTACGACCTGCGCATCTTCGACGCGTCGCGTGTCGATCCATCCCGAGCGCCCGATGCCGCCAAGGAGGTCTCGGCCTCCGATTTTGCCCTGCCCGTCCTCGTCGTCTCGCAGTTCACCCTGTACGCCGACACACGCAAGGGGCGTCGGCCGACGTGGGATGCGGCTGCTCCCGGGCCGGTCGCCGAGCCGCTTGTCGCCATCGTCGCGGAGGAGCTGCGCTCGCGCGGGGCCGAGGTGGCGACAGGCCGCTTCGGCGCGGACATGCGCGTGGGGCTGGTGAATGACGGCCCGACGACGATCATCATCGACGTCGACTAGCGCACGAGGATGACGGGTTCCTGCCCGGCAGCGACGTCTCCCGATGCGGTGCGTACGACGAGGTCGGCAGCAGGATCGACCGAGCGCTTGATGACGGCCGTGGCAATGTGCCCGAGTTCGTAGTGCCGCGCGGCGGATGCGACCCAGCCGATCTCGCGTTCGCCCAGCAGCACGGCGTCGCCATGCGCGGGGAGTGTCTCGGTGCCCCCGTCGAGATGGAGGAGGACGAGCCGGCGCGGCGGGGCCCCGAGGTTATGAACGCGCGCGACCGCCTCCTGCCCGCGGTAGCAGCCCTTCGCCAGGTGCACGGCAGATCCCATCCAGCCGACCTCGTGGGGCAGCGTGCGGTGGTCGGTCTCGAAGCCCGCGCGCGGGACCGCGGCCGCGACGCGCAGAGCCTCAAGCGCCCAGGTGCCCGAGGGATCGCCGCCGAGCACGTGGAGTAGCTCGTCGCGCGGCACCAGCACCTCGCGGCCGATGAGCACGTCTGGCCGATGGTCGATGTACTTCGAGGCATCACCACCTCGGTCGCTTCCCGCGTCGATCGCTCCCGCTCCCGCCATGTCTGCGGGCACGAGCCAGGTGGCGCGATCAGGGGCAGCCTCCCGCACGGGCTGCCAGACGACCGCCCAGTCCTCGCTCACGTCGGCCACCTCGACGCGCAGCATGAATCGCATCGAGTCGAGGTAGGCGACCAGGCGGGGAGCATCCCCCGGCTCGACCGTGATCCATGTGGTGGTGCCGTCGTCGGTCAGGTGCATCTCGTGCTCGACATGACCGTGGGGGCTGAGGATGAGCGCCGTCGTGGATGCGCCCGGGGCGAGGGCCTCAAGGTGCTGGGTGGTGAGGCTGTGCAGCCAGGTGAGCCGATCGGGTCCCGAGACGGTCACGACCCCGCGGTGCGACAGGTCCACGGATCCCCGACCCTCGACAAGTCGACGCTGCTCTGCGTGCGGATCGCCGTAGTGCCAGGGCACGCCGTTATCGAGTGAGTCCTCGGGGGCCGGGCATGCACCGGGCAGGTCGAGTGCGGGACTGCGATAGGACCTCACCCCTGCCGTAACGTCAGGCATGCGGATGATCTTCCCGGCAGGTGCGGCAGACGCCGTGGATCGCCATGTGGCCCACGTCAGTGGAGAAGCCACGCTCGCGGTCGAGCACATCGAAGAAGTCTCGCGCCACGCCAGCAGGAATCGACTCGATGCCATTGCAGCGACGGCAGACAAGGTGGATGTGTACGTCGTCATCGACCGAGTGGTAGGTCGGCGAGCCGTGTCCGAGGTGCGCGTGCGTGACGAGGCCGACGTCCTCGAGCACCTCGAGCGTGCGGTAGACCGTCGACAGGTTGACCTTGGGGGACTCAGTCTGCACGCGAACGAGGATCTCCTCGGGCGTGGCGTGACCGAGGTCGTTGACAGCGGCGAGCACGAGCGTGCGCTGGGGCGTGACGCGATAACCGCGGGCGTGGAGGTGCTGATCCAAGTCCACGGGCGGGCCGTCAGTCAGCCGGGCGCAACCGCGCCGAGAGATGGTTGGTCATCGGCTCGCCGACGGCCGCCATGTCGAAGGTCCACATGAGTTCACCATTGACCAGGCCGTAGAGCCGCTCGCCCGCGGCGTAGGGCTTCGCGGTGGGCGACGCGGCGATGACATCGGTGCGCAGGTTGGCGCGTGCCCCCGTGATGCGCGCATCTTCGATGCCGAGCACCTCGTGCGTGCCGAGCCACAACTCGGAGTAGCCCGTGGGGTGCGCGAGAGTCACCTCCACTTCACCTCCGGGGCGCGGACGCCAGAAGCCCGATTCGAGTGCGAGGGGGCGGACCTTCGCACCGTCATCGTCGAGCAGCCAACTGCGAGACGCGTAGATGAGGAACGGGCGACCATCGGTGGTGAAGGACACCTCCTGGCCGAAGCGGAAGTCCTCGATCGTGGGGTAGTGCCCGAGACCGACGCCGGCCCAACGGCCGATGAGCCACGACAGCGGGATGAGCTCCTCGGGAAGGTCCAGCAGGGAAGCCTCCGCGGTGCCGTCAGGCACCGACTGCTCAGACACCTAGCCCTGGCCCTTGAAGAGCTTGTAAACGACGTAGCCCGAGAACCACGTGATGAAGAGGATCGCGAGGACAAGGAGTCCTGTGTAGACGATCTCGAGCATGACGTCAGCCTAGCCCGACAGTCCGGGAGAGGCGCCTCGCCCGGCCTCTGGCATGGCCCACGTGCCGATGCGCCGGACAAGATCCTCCTCGATGGCACCCTCGGCATGCCCGAACCCCGGCTCGATCCACAGTTCGGAGCCGGGTGCCGCCTCGTGGAGTGCACGGGGGTGATCCAGGGGGAAGAAGCCGTCTGCATCCCCGTGGACGATGAGCAGATCGATCCCGTGCTCGCGCACGCGGGTGGCAGCCTCGGTGGGCGGCATTGGCGGCGGATCGGGCCAGGGCTCAGGATCGACGCGCGTGCCCAGTGCCGTGCGGATGTACGCGCGGCCCGCCGGCGTGGTGATGCCGCGGTGGAGCCAGCGCATCGGTGTCGTGCCCCGATAGAACCAGTACGCAGGGCCGCTCACTGCGACGACCGCATCGCTCGACCCGGGACCGAGCAGCGCAGCGTGGCGTAGGACCACTGCCGCGCCCATGGAGAATCCGACTGTCACGACGCGGTCATATCCCGCGCCACGCGCCCACGCGACCGCGGCCTCGACATCCATGGGCTCGCGGTGGCCCAGGGTGGTCATGCCATCGGAGTCGCCGTGACCGCGCTGCGTCACCGCAACGACGCTCGACTCCTCGTTGAGGAGCTGCGCGATCCGCTCCACTCGTTCCTGATCGTGCGCTCCCCCGAAGCCATGGGCGACGACGATCGCCGTGGAGCTCGACGGATGAGGGAGGTGCATGGCCGCCAGCGCGATGCCGTCCTGGCTCACGAGCGAGAGGGGTTCAGCCTGAGGTGGCACGGCAATGCGGTGCCGCCCGACGCCTCGAGCCTGGGTCACGGGTCGATATCCTCCCGTAGTGCGCCTGCTGCTGCTCACCCAGGCGGTAGAGCCCTCCGTGGAGGTCCTGCCGGCGCTCAGCCTGCTCCCCCACGCCGTGCGCATCCTGCCCGCGCAGGCCACGGCACTCCTTGATGCGCCGCCGTGCGATGCGGTCCTGGTCGATGGACGACGCGACCTGCCGCATGTGCGCAGCCTTACGCGACTGATCCGCCAGACCGGCATCGAGCATCCTCTCATCGTGATCGTCACCGAGGGTGGCCTCACCGCGCTCCAACGCGACTGGGGCATCGACGAGTTCGTCGTCGACACCTGCGGGCCCGCCGAGCTCGAGGCACGACTGCGCCTCTCCGTCGCACGCCTTGACTCCCAGCCGGAGGAGGGGCCCGGGGAGATCCGCAGCGGGGATCTCTCGATCGATGAGGCCGGCTACATCGTGCGCGTGCGCACGCGCACGCTCGACCTCACCTTCAAGGAGTTCGAGCTGCTGCGCTATCTCGCCCAGCACCCCGGCCGGGTCTTCAGCCGCGCCCAGCTGCTTCAGGAGGTCTGGGGATACGACTACTTCGGTGGCACGCGCACCGTCGATGTCCATGTGCGTCGCCTGCGCGCCAAGCTCGGGCCGGAGCACGAGGCGCTCATCGGCACCGTCCGCAACGTGGGCTACCGCTTCGTCCCGGCCCGCCCGGACGACGCCACCGTCTCCACCCTCACAGACGACGACGCCGAGATCGAGACTCGGGCTGGCAGATGATCCCGATCGAGGTCCGCAGCCGCCTGGAGCGGGCCGAGGTGCTCGAGGTCTTCGATCTCGTTGACGAAGCGGCACGCCACGATGGGGTCACGCCACTCTCCGAGCACGTCATGCTCCACCTGCGCCACGGTGGCGATACCCATGTGCGCCATCTCCTCGCGCGGGCCGAGGATGGCCGACTGGTGGGCTACGCGCATCTCGATGTGACGGACCTGGTCGAAGGGCCGAGTGCGGAGATGGTGGTGGCGCCGTCGGTGCGGCACCGCGCACTCGGCCACGCACTCGCTACCGAACTCATTGAGATCAGCGGACGCGATGCTCCCGGGCGGGGCATGCGGCTGTGGGCACACGGCGAGAGTGAGGCCGCCCGCGGCCTGACGGAGAGTCTCGGTTTCACGCAGGCGCGCGTGCTCTGGCAAATGCGCCGGTCGCTTCTGTCGCCACTGCCTGACATCCCGTTGCCCGAGGGAGTGCATCTACGCAGTTTCCTGCCGGGCATCGACGACGAGGCGTGGCTCACGGTCAACCGCGCAGCCTTCGCGGAGCTCCCCGATCAGGGCGGGTGGACCCTCGACGACCTGCACCGGCGCATGTCGGAGTCGTGGTTCGACCCCTCCGGGTTCCTCGTCGCCACCGACGACCAGGGAGCCATCGCGGGTTTCCACTGGACCAAGGTCCACGGCGGGCACTCTCACCATGACGACACCGGCCATGAGCAATTGCATGCCGAGGGGGTGGACCATTCCCACGGCCACGGGCATGAGGCCCTTGGCGAGGTCTATGTGATCGGCGTCGATCCGCTGCACCAGGGCACGGGCCTCGGGCGCTCACTGCTCGTGGCCGGGCTTCGCCTGCTCGCCGCGCGCGGACTGACCCAGGCGATGCTCTACGTCGACGCCGCCAACACCCCCGCCATCGCGCTCTATTCCAGCCTCGGCTTCACCCACTGGGATACCGACGTCCTCTACCGCCGCGCCTGATTCGCTCCCCTGACTCTGAGGCGTCACCCGCAGGCCACACGGGGCTCATCCACCTGTGGGACCATGCGTGCATGTCCACCGATGCCCCCCAGGCCCATATGCCTCAGGCCGAGGTCGAGGTCGACGAGGCCGCCGTAGTGGCCGTCGAGGCAGAGGCGGGCCCGCTGCCACCCGACCGTTTCCTCGACAGGGAGCTCTCCTGGCTTGCCTTCAACGAGCGCGTCCTGCAGCTCTCGGAGGATCCCGACCTGCCCGTGCTTGAGCGCGCAAAATTCATCGCGATCTTCGCGAGCAACCTCGACGAGTTCTTCATGGTGCGTGTGGCGGGCCTTAAGCGCCGTATCGCCACCGGCATCGCCGTACGCGCGGCCAGCGGACTGACGCCTCGCGAGGTGCTCGAAGCCATCTGGAGCCGAGCGCATCTGCTCCAACTACAGCAGGCCACGATCTTCCGCGATCAGGTGCGGCCAGCTCTCGCGGCGCACGGCGTGCAGATCCTCGACTGGGAGGCCCTCACGGCGGATGAGCGCACCGAGCTCGATGCGTTCTTCGACCAGCGCGTCTTCCCCGTGCTCACCCCACTTGCGGTGGACCCGAGCCATCCCTTCCCCTACATCAGCGGACTGTCGCTCAATCTCGCTGTCGTCGTACGCAATCCCGTCACCGGCACCGAGCTCTTCGCCCGCGTCAAGGTCCCGCCATCGCTGCCGCGTTTCGTCCCCGTCGGGGCCCAGCGCTTCGTCCAGCTCGAAGCCGTCATCGCTGCACACCTCGACGAGCTCTTCCCGGGCATGGACATCCTCCAGCACCACACCTTCCGCGTGACGCGCAACGAAGACGTCGAGGTGGAGGAGGATGACGCCGAGAATCTCCTCAAGGCCCTCGAGCGAGAGCTCTCCCGACGCCGCTTCGGCCCGGCCGTGCGTCTCGAGGTCGAGAGTTCGATCGATCCGTACGTGCTCGAGTTGCTCATGGATGAGCTCGATGTGAGCGAGCCAGAGGTCTTCCGCCTGCCCGGGCCACTCGACCTCACCGGGCTGTGGTCCCTCTACGCCGTGGACCGCGACGATCTCAAGCAGCCGAGCTTTGTGCCCCGCACGAGCCGCGCTCTTGCAGAGGTCGAGTCGGCGTCCGCTCCCGACATCTTCGCCGAGGTGCGCGAGCGGGACGTCCTCGTCCACCATCCCTACGACTCGTTCTCCACGAGCGTGCAGCTCTTCCTCGAGCAGGCGGCCGTCGATCCGGATGTGCTCGCCATCAAGCAGACCCTCTATCGCACCAGCGGTGACTCGCCCATCGTCCAGGCGCTGATCGAAGCAGCGCGCAACGGCAAGCAGGTGCTCGCCCTCGTCGAGATCAAGGCACGATTCGACGAGCAGAACAACATCGACTGGGGCAAGAAGCTCGAGGAAGCCGGCGTGCACGTCGTCTACGGCCTCGTCGGTCTCAAGACTCACTGCAAGCTCTCCATGGTGGTGCGCGACGACGGCGATCGCCTGCGTCGCTACTGCCACCTGGGGACGGGCAACTACCACCCCAAGACCGCGCGCCTCTACGAGGACTTCGGCCTCTTCACCTGCGACGAGCAGGTCGGCGAGGACGTGTCAGACCTCTTCAACGTGCTCTCGGGCTACTCGATGAACACCGACTACCACCGGCTGCTCGTCGCCCCTCACTCCATCCGCAACGGCCTCATCGACCGCATCGATCGCGAGATCGAGCACGCGCGGGCGGGACTGCCCTCCGGAATCCGCTTCAAGTGCAACGCTATCGTCGACGAGCGCATCATCGACGCCCTCTACCGCGCCTCCCAGGCGGGCGTGCCGATCAAGATCTGGGTGCGGGGCATCTGCGCCCTCCGCCCGGGAGTGCCTGGCCTCAGCGACCACATCGAGGTCATCAGCATCCTCGGCCGCTTCCTGGAGCACTCTCGCGTGTACGAGTTCTGCAATGACGGCGACACCGAGGTGTGGATCGGTTCGGCTGACCTCATGCACCGCAATCTCGACCGCCGTGTCGAGGCCCTGGTGAGCCTCAAGGCTCCCGAGGACATCGCGGGGGTCAATGCCCTCTTCATCCTCGCCTTCGATCCCGGCACAGCGGCGTGGGACCTGCGCCCGGACGGCACGTGGATACGCCGCACGGTCAACCCCGACGGCGGACCCCTGCGCGATCTGCAGGAGACGCTCATCGAGGTGCACCGCACCCGCGGTCGCCTGGTGTGAGTACCGCCCCGGGGGCAGGCTCATGACAACCGCCCATCGCGAGGTCGAGCTGAAGTTCCGCGTCACCGGTGTCTTCACGCTCCCTGACTTCACGGAGGTGCCCGGTGTCTCCCGCGTGGAGACGAGACCGACCTTCACGATGTCCAACGTCTACTACGACACCTCAGACCTGCGGCTCTTCCGCTGGGGCATCACGCTGCGCCACCGCGCCGGGGGCCCGGATGAGGGCTGGCACCTCAAGTTGCCCGTGCAGGGTGCTGGCGAGGGGGTGCGCGACGAAATGCGGGAGCCCCTCTCGGATGCCATGCCGGCCGCCCTCACCCGCCTGGTCACGGCATTCGCCCGCACCGCACCGCTCGTGCCGGTCGCTGCGCTCCAGACCGAGCGGACCCCTCGAGTGCTCTTCGACCGCGCGGGGGCCGCGGCCATCGAGATCGTCGACGACAGCGTCTCGGTCATGGAAGGGGACCGCGTGGCCACGCGCTTCCGCGAGATCGAGGCCGAGGCACTTTCCGACCCCGCCGATGCCGATCTGCTGCTCCACGTCTCCGACGCGCTCCTCGCCGCGGGAGCAGTCCCGGGCACCATGAGCAAGGCGGGTGCCGCGCTGGGGCCGCGGGCCGCCGTACCCGCGGACGTCGCGGAGCTCCCCTGGCCGGAGTCGAGCGCTCCCGCCAGCGATGTCGTGTCCGCCTACCTCGCCCTGCACGTGCGTCGTCTCCTGCTCGCCGACCTCCTCCTGCGACGCGATCTGCCGGACGCCGTACACCAGATGCGCGTGAGTGCACGGCGCCTGCGCAGCGGACTCAAGGTCTTCGGGCCCCTGATCGAGGAATCATGGGCACAGCACCTGCGGACCGAACTCGGGTGGATGGCCTCGGGCCTCGGCGCTGCACGCGACACCGAGGTGCTCCTCGACCGTCTCGACACGCATGCGAACGAACTCGACGAGAGTGACGCGGCCAGGGCCCGGGCCGTCATCGACACCCGGCTCGGCCAGCGCATGGCCGACGCCAGCGGCGAGGTCCGGGCCGTCGTCGACTCCCCCCGCTACGCCGCACTGCTCGAGTCGCTCGTCGAGGGAGTGCGCCGCCCCCCGTTCACCGCGAGCGCCCGCGAGCCCGCCGACAAGGTCCTGCCTCCACTCGTCGCCAAGGCGTTCCGGCGACTGGACCGGCGGGTCGCGGGCCTGGAACTCGATACGCCGAGCCTCGTGTGGCACGAGGCTCGCATCACAGCCAAGCGCGCCCGCTACTCCGCCGACGCCGTGGCCCCCGTCCTCGGAAACGACATGGCTCGCCTTGCGGAGCGCCTCGCCGATGTCACGGAGAACCTCGGCCACCACCAGGACGCCCACGTGGCACAGCAGACCCTGCGGGACCTCGTCGCCGGCACCGACCCGGAGGTCGCATTCGCGCTGGGGCGGCTGCTCGCCATCGAAGAGGCCGCCGAAATGTCCGATCGCGCAGCCTTCCTCGACCTGTGGCCCTCGGTCAGGCGCGCGGCCCATCGCGCGGGCACGTCCTAGGGCCTCAATTCTGAGGTATTCGGCACTCCTGCCACCCTGTTCACTTTCGTACGCCAGAATCCGGACATGACCGACTCGGAGGTCGTGCGGGCCGCGGGTGTGGTCGTCGTACGAGATGGGCCCACCGGCCCCGAGATCGCCGTCATCCGTCGCGGGCTGAGGGCTGACTGGTCGCTACCCAAGGGCAAGCTCGAGCCCGGCGAGCACCCAGTCGTGGCGGCTGCACGCGAGTGCGACGAGGAGACAGGCATCGTGCCGGTCCTCGGGCCTCCACTAACGCGCCAGGAGTACGTCGCCCTGGGCTTGCCCAAGGTGGTCGACTACTGGGCTGCGAGAGTCGGATCCGAGGAGGGCTTCGCTCCCGACGACGAGGTTGAGTCGGTCGAGTGGCTCCCGGCTGAGCAGGCGGCCGCCAGGCTCACCTACCCCCGCGACGCCGATCTTGCCCGTGAGGCGGTAGCCCTGCCGCCGAGCAGTCCGCTCATCCTGCTGCGGCATACCCAGGCGATGAAGCGAGCCGACTGGGACGGCAAGGTGGATGCGGATCGCCCACTCTCGGGCAAGGGACGTTCGCAGGCTAAGGAACTCGTGCCGATGCTGTCGGCGTACGGCATCGGGCGTGTCCACTCCTCCGATGCCTCCCGTTGCGTCGAGACCGTGCGCCGATACGCCAAGTCCCTCGACGCCGACGTGCGCCTCGAGCCAGCACTGAGCGAGGAGTCCTTCGACGACCACCCCAAGCGGGCGGCGCGACGTATGCGCGAACTCCTCCTCGACCCTCGGCCACTTGTCGTGTGCACGCACCGACCACTCCTGCCCGCCCTCGTTGAAGTCATCGCCAGCATGCGCATCACAGGGCCCTTCGACCTCGACCCCAAGCTCCCACCGGGTGGATTCCTCGTCGTCCACCGGCAGTTCGCCCAGGACGGCGAGGAGCCGACGGTCCTCGCCGTCGAGCGCCACGCGGTCTCCCGGGATTGATTCATCGGCCCAACCAACTGAGTTCATCTCCCGTGAGCCGTGGGCAGGCTGCAGGTGCCTCCCCCTGTTGTCGCGAATAGGCATCAACATTGAGACTTGAATTAAAAGAATCCCTTTAGTACGGTGCGGCATCGACATTTAGTCCTAGGATTTCCATCGTCACGGCATCGACTCACAGGAGGACCCGGGTGAATCGCGGCCGACGCGCTATTCATCCCGCTCAATGAGGAGGAGACGGCCACGCTCGCGTCTGACTACGCCGCTTTGACCGGATCCTGATCGGCGATCTTCGCCGCGCGGACAGGCAGAGCGTCACACTCTCGGAATGATTGTTCGCGACGCCCTGCTGAGTTCATGTTGTGTTCACAAAGGCCCCACCCATGGGTCATTCCGGCTGCTTACGGTCGCAGCGTCACATCATCGACTCTTGCGTCACTTCATCGACCCATAGGAGGACCAGGGTGACTCGCACCCGCACTGCCGCTCTTGCGGCACTCACTATCTCCAGCGCACTCGTGCTTGCCGCCTGCGGCGGAAGCTCGAGCAGCGACTCCAGCGCCTCGGGTGGCGCCACTGCCGCAGGCGATATCACGTGCGTCGACGGAAGCATCAAGGTTGCCGGATCCAGCGCGCAGGCCAACGCCATCGCGGAATGGATCAACGCCTACCAGACCGCGTGCCCCGGTTCCACCATCGACTATCAGCCCGTGGGCTCGGGCGCTGGTGTGGAGCAGTTCACCGCCAGCCAGATCTCTTTCGCCGGCACCGACTCGGCCATCACCGGCGACGCCCTCACAGCGGCCAATGAGCGCTGCGGCGGCGGACCTGCCATCAATATCCCCATGGTCGGTGGCGCTATCGCGATCGCCTACAACCTTGATGGCGTCGACTCTCTCGTGCTCAACCCCGAGGTGCTTGCCGGGATCTTCGCCAACACCATCACCAAGTGGAATGACCCGAAGATCGCGGCTCTCAACTCCGGCGTGACGCTGCCCGATGCCACCATCGCGCAATTCCACCGGTCCGACTCGTCCGGCACGACGGACAACTTCACCAAGTTCCTCGCCGCGACCGCGGCCTCCGCCTGGACCTTCGAGCCCGGCAAGGACTGGGTTGCCCCCGGCGGCCAAGGATCCAAGGGCTCCGACCAGGTGATCGCGTCCGTCGAGTCGACACCCAACTCGATCGGCTACGTCGAACTCTCCTTCGTCCTTGACGCCACAACCGCCAAGGCGGCGCTCATCGACAACGGCTCCGGCCCAGTCGAAGCCACCAGCGACAATGCCGCCTCAACGATCGCGAACGCCGCCATTGCCGGCACGGGCAACGATCTCGCGCTCACGATCGACTACGCCTCCACGGGAGCAAATGAGTACCCCATCGTGCTCGTGACCTACGAGGCCGCGTGCCAGACGGGCTTGCCCGCCGATCAGAATCCGGGCCTGGTCAAGGCGTTCCTCCAGTACGCCGCCTCAGACGCCGGCCAGGGCGGCCTGACCGGAATCGGCTACGTCCCGATCACCGGCGACCTGCTCACCAAGGTACGTACGGCAGTTGACTCGCTCAGCTCCTAGAAGTCCCTAGGGCCCAGCACGACCCGGGTCTTTCCGTAGGGGCGCGGCGCGCCCCTACGGAAAGACCCCCACGAGACGCTTCACTGGTTTCACACATTCGGCACTCCGTGAAAGGCACCCCATGGCGGCAACCACCGAATCCCCAGAGGCACGGCCGGCGGACCCAGACGGCATAGACGGCGCCTCGGTCCGGCCTGGCGATCGCACCTTCCTGGGGCTCTCGACCGGCGCTGGCCTGCTTGTCCTCGTCATCATGGCGGCCATCGCCGCATTCCTTGTGTGGAAGGCGATCCCTTCCCTACAGGCCGATTCCGCGAACTTCATCACCGAGCAGCAGTGGCTGCCAGACGCCAATCCGCCTGTCTTCGGGATCGCGGTCCTCATCTTCGGCACTCTTTGGACGGCTGTCATCGCGATGCTCATCGCGGTACCCATCGGCTACGGGATCGCGCTCTTCATCGCCTTCTACGCAGAGCGCCGACTGGCCAACACACTGGCCTTCATCGTCGACCTGCTCGCCGCGGTCCCCTCGATCATCTTCGGCCTCTGGGGCTTGTACTACTTCATGCCCTACGTGATCCCCTTCGCCCAGTGGTTGACGGACTATCTGGGCTGGATCCCGATCTTCGCGAACTCGCAGGAGATCTGGACCAAGAGCATTCTCATGGCAGGTCTCGTCCTTGCCATCATGGTGCTGCCGACCGTTTCCGCGATCTCGCGCGAGGTCTTCGTGCAGGTGCCACGCATGCACGTCGAGGCGGCCCTCGCGCTGGGGGCCACTCGATGGGAGATGATCCGCATGGCGGTCTTCCCCTTCTCGCGTCCCGGCATGATCTCCGCGGCGATGCTCGGGCTCGGTCGGGCACTCGGCGAGACCATCGCCGTGGCTCTCATCCTGTCGGCCGTCTTTGAGATCAACTGGGCCATCACGGAGCCGGGTGGCAACTCCTTCGCCGCCAACATCGCCCTGAAGTGGGGTGAGGCCGGAGAAATAGGCCGGTCCGCCCTCATCGCCAGCGGCCTGGTCCTCTTCCTCATCACTCTCGTGGTCAACATGACCGCTCGCTGGGTCATCGCCCGGCGCAAGGAATTCTCGGGAGCGAACTGATGTCCGATCTGTCCTCCTTGACCTCCGGGGCGCCGGTGAGCACCCCTGAAGCCAACATGCACATCCCGAGTTCCGAGGCCCCGCCGCCTCCGGGCTCCGCACCGGCGACCAAGTCCGGGGGCGACGACCCCATGCGCCTGACGGGACATCGTCTGCCGCGCTGGGCTCCCTGGGCGATTGCGGCGATCGCCATCGCTCTCGGCCTGATCGTGCAGCTCACCGGGATCACAGTGGTCGGGTTCGCGCCCGGCGTGATTGCTGCCCTCGTCTTCCTCATCGGCCAGACGGTGGCGTCCTGGGCCGTCGAGGGTCGCCGTCACACCACGGATCGACTCGCGACGACGCTCATCTACACCACCTTCGTCCTCGCGCTCGTCCCGCTGCTGTGGATCTTGATCACCGTCGTGCTCAAGGGCCTGAGCGTGTTCAGCATCGAATTCTTCACGTCAACTATGCGCAACGTGAACCCCCGAGCCGAGGGAGGCGGCATCGCCCACGCCTTCATCGGCACCCTCGAGCAGGTCGGCATTGCCGCCCTCATCGCGGTACCGGTCGGTGTTCTCGCGGCCGTGTACCTCGTGGAGTTCGGCAAGGGCAAGCTCTCCTACTGGATCAGCTTCTTCGTTGATGTCATGACCGGCATCCCGTCCATCGTCGCCGGTCTCTTCATCTACACCGCGCTCATCCTGACGGGGGTGCTCCAGCAGTCGGGCTTGGCAGCTGGGCTTGCCCTGGCGATCCTGATGCTTCCCGTCATCATCCGAACGACGGAGGAGATGCTGCGGATCGTGCCCAATGAGTTGCGCGAAGGCGCCCTCGCTCTGGGCGTGCCGAAGTGGAAGGTGATCTTGCGAGTGGTCATCCCGACGGCGATCTCGGGCATCATCACCGGCGTGATGCTGGCTGTGGCCCGTGTGGCTGGCGAGACGGCACCCCTGCTTCTCGTGACCTTCCTTGCTCAGGACATCAACATCAACCCGGTGGCGGGCTCCCAGGCATCGCTGCCGACATTCATCTGGGATCAGATCAGCCGGGGCACTCAGCCCTCCGTCGATCGAGCATGGGGCGGAGCTCTTGCGCTGATCCTGTTCGTACTCGTCCTCTACGCAGGTGCTCGCATCATCGCCAAGTTCTACGCGCCGAAGGCACGTTAACCCCAACCGGGAGTCCTCATGAGCAAGCAGATCGACCTGGTCGACCTCGACATCTACTACGGCGACTTCCTCGCGGTCGAGGGGGTGAACCTGACCGTCAAGGCCAACTCCGTCATGGCGTTCATCGGGCCGTCTGGCTGCGGCAAATCCACGGTGCTGCGATCGATCAATCGGATGCACGAGGTAATCCCCGGGGCACGTGTCACGGGTCAGGTAGACCTCGACGGTGAGAACGTCTACGGCTCCAACGTCGACCCGGTCCTTGTCCGGCGCACCATTGGCATGGTGTTCCAGCGACCCAATCCGTTCCCGACCATGTCCATCGCTGACAACGTCATCGCCGGTCTCAAGCTCGAGAAGGACAAGAAGCGGACCGAGTCCTACGACGAGATCATCGAGAAGTCGCTCCGCGGTGCCAACCTCTGGGAGGAGGTCAAGGATCGCCTCAAGCGACCCGGTGCCTCGCTCTCAGGCGGGCAGCAACAGCGCCTCTGCATCGCTCGGGCCATTGCGGTCGAGCCCCAGGTCCTCTTGATGGACGAGCCGTGCTCAGCCCTAGATCCCATCTCGACGCTTGCGATCGAGGAACTCATTCGCGAGCTCAAGAACCGCTACACGATCATCATCGTCACGCACAACATGCAGCAGGCGGGACGTGTCTCCGACGACACGGCATTCTTCAACCTTGCGGGCATCGGGCAGCCGGGCAAGCTGATTGAGGTGGGCCCAACCGCGCAGATCTTCACCAACCCGACGAGCCAGCAGACAGAAGATTACGTGGCGGGCCGCTTCGGCTGATCCGCTAGTCCTGTAGGGCGTAGCCCGCTTCGTCGATGGCCTCCCGGACCTTTTCCTGGTCTAGGGGGCCATCGCTCGTCACGGTCACTGCGCCCTCGGCGAGATCGATGTCGACGCTGCGCACCCCGGGGAGAAGCACCAACTCGGTTGTCACCGCGCGGATGCAGTGATCGCAGGTCATGCCGGTCACCCGATAAGTCGTGGTTGTCACTGCCCCTCGCTCTCCACCAGCGCTGCCAACCGAGGCAGGGTCTCCTCGATGGCACGCGCATTGCGGTTGTAAGCGTCCATGAGCTTGAGGGCGCGTGCCGAGCGCGCAGTCGTCGCATCGAAGCTCTCGGTCACCCGCGTCGTTGACTCACCCAGCGGCTCGAGCTCGTAGCGCCACCGGTGGCCGCCCACGTGGGCCCACGCAATCCGTCGCCCTTCTTCGAACTCCTTGACCCGGCTGCTCACGCGATAGGGGACACCGAGGCGCATGTCCATGCCGAACTTCGCGCCCAGTGAGAGCCGCTCGGGACCGGACACAGCACCGCGCACGGAGCCGGAGCCGTCAAAATCCGGGTGGCGCCGCGGATCGGCGAGGACGTCGAAGATTCGGTCTGCCGGTGCCTCGATCACGATGGATCGCGAGATGATCCACGGAGATCCGGAGCTGACGAGGTCTACCTGAGGCATAGCCCTCACGCTACGCCAGCTGGCTCCGTGGTGCGGCCCGAGGTCGTTCACCCTTGATTCAGGCACGCATCACGGAGATGTCCCCGGCGCGGCCTACAGTGGTGTTGTGCCGGACATCGCCGCTGCTCCCGCGCATCAGGTGACCCTGTCGCGCAACGCTCGCTTCATGCTGCCGACGTGCACATGCGGCTGGATCGGCACCGCTCGCGTCACCGAGGCTATCGCGCGCGAGGAGGCGCGCGACCACGCGCTGCTCTACGCCCCCGATGGACTCTCCCCGGAGGAGTTGCGGGCGTGGATCACTTCGGCGTCGTCGTCAGGCGACGCCGCAAACGAGATTGCTGACGAAGACCCAAACGCCTGAAGATCGGCGCAGCCCGCAGCACCACATCGGGCACCATCCCGATGACACGCACCTGAGCCCCGCGCCAGTGGGGCACACTCACCACACGGCGAGGCTTGCGCAGGACGCGCGCCGTGGCCTCAGCTACCTCCTCCGCGGTCACCGGGCGCAGACCGGTGAAGGTCATGGCCACGGCTGGGTCGTCGATGACCTCGGTGATCATCGGCGTGAGCATGCCGTCGGGGCACAGCACGGTGAAGCGGATGCCCGTCACCCCCTGGGCCCGGAGCTCGCCTTCGAGGCCGAGGGTGAAGGAGAGCACGCCCGCCTTGGTCGCGGCATAGACGCACTCCCCCGGCACCGGCACCCAGGAGGCCAGAGATCCCACGTTGATGACATGGCCGCGGCCGCGGCCGCCGTCGCGCTCTCTCATCACCTCGACGGCTGCCCGCGTGCCGCGCATGACCCCGAGGAGGTTGACGGCGACGACGGACTCAATCACGTCGTCCGACTGGGTCGCTGCATCACCCGCTCCGAGGATCCCGGCGTTGTTGACCCAGACATCCGGCTGCACCAAGCGGGCAAGGGCACGGCACGCATCGACATCGCACACGTCCAGATGGACGTCGCCACCCGAGATGTCCGTGGCGGTGACGTCGTAGCCCTCCGCCCGCAAACGGGCCGCGATAGCGGCGCCGAGGCCGCGGCCCGCGCCGGTGACGACAGCACGCGGCCTGACATCACCGGGCATCAGACGACCGCCGTGACGCCCTTGCCGAGCACCACGACGCCGGCCTCGCTCACGGTGTAGAGCTCGCGGTCGCGCTCGATGTCGACACCGATCTGGGCGCCATCAGGGACGATGACGTTCTTGTCGAGGATGGCGTGGCGGATGACGGCGTTGCGCCCGATGCGCACCCCCGGCAGGATCACCGAGCCCTCGATATAGGCACCCGCCTGCACCTGGACGTCGAAGGCGACGACCGAGCCCCGCACATGCGCCCCTGAGATAATCGAGCCGGTGCCCACCATCGACTCGTGCGCATTGCCCCCCTCCACGAACTTCGCGGGCGGCAGGGTGAGGTGATTCGTGAGGATGGGCCAGCGACGGTTGTAGAGGTTGAAGATCGGGTGCACGGACACGAGGTCCATGTGCGCATCGTGGTAGGCGTCCAGGGTCCCCACATCGCGCCAGTAGCCGCGGTCGCGATCGGTCGCGCCTGGCACCTCGTTGAGCGCGAAGTCGTAGACGCAGGCTCGGCCCTGATCGACGAGCATCGGGATGATGTTGCCGCCCATGTCGTGCACGGAGCCCTCCTCGGCGGCATCCGCGCGAAGCACCTCGATGAGGGCATCCGTCGTGAAGATGTAATTGCCCATCGAGACGTAGGACTCGTCCTCGGCTCCCGGAATGCCGGGTGGATCGGCAGGCTTCTCGAGGAAGCGGCGGATGCGCACGCCATCCTCAGCCGTGTCGATGACACCGAACTGGTGGGCGAGCGCGCGCGGCTGGCGGATACCGGCCACCGTCACCGCGGCGCCTGAGTCGATATGCGCCTGGACCATCTGCATCGGGTCCATGCGGTAGACGTGGTCGGCCCCGAAGACGGCGACGTAGTCAGGCCGCTCGTCGTTGATGAGGTTGAGGCTCTGGAAGATCGCGTCCGCGCTGCCCGTGAACCACCGGGGTCCGAGCCGCTGCTGGGCCGGGACCGCGGTGACGTAGTCGCCGAGGAGCGGCGAGAGGCGCCACGTGGTGGTGATGTGCCGATCCAGGGAGTGAGACTTGTACTGCGTGAGGACGGCCACGCGACGCAGACCAGAGTTGATCAGATTGGACAGGGCGAAGTCGATCAGCCGATAACTGCCGCCGAAGGGGACAGCGGGCTTGGCTCGATCGGCCGTGAGCGGCATGAGGCGCTTGCCCGCGCCTCCGGCGAGCACGATTCCCAGGACGTGCGGGCCTGCTTCCACGTCCGCCAGCCTAGACCTCGGGGTCGCTCAGCGCAGGCCCTACGCTGCACCCGTGAAGGTCGGCCTCCTCACCCGCGAATGGCCTCCCGATATCTACGGGGGCGCGGGCGTCCACGTGCGTGAGTTGGCGGCCCATCTGCGGCCACTCGTCGACGTCGACGTGCACTGCTTCGGTGCGCCTCGACCAGATGCGGAGGCACATGCCGTGCCCGCGGATCTCACTGGCGCCAATCCCGCGCTTCAGACCCTCGGGGTCGATCTTGAGATGGTGCGCGACACCGCAGGCGTGGATCTGCTGCACTCGCACACCTGGTACGCCAATCTCGCCGGCCACGTCGGGGGGCTGCTCCACGGTGTGCCACATGTCATCACCGCGCACTCGCTCGAACCCCTGCGCCCCTGGAAGATCGAGCAGTTGGGAGGCGGCTACCGCGTGAGCTCATGGGTGGAGGCGACGGCGTACTCCCACGCGCAGGCGATCATCGCGGTGAGCGAGGGGATGCGTCGCGACATCCTGGCGGCATACCCGCAGGTGGACCCCTCCCGCGTGCACGTGGTGCACAACGGCATCGACACCGAGGCCTATCAGCCGGACAGGTCCGTCGACGCTCTTGAGCGGTACGGCGTACCCCTCGATCGGCCCTATGTCCTCTTCGTCGGCCGCATCACGCGGCAGAAGGGACTCGAGCACCTGCTCGCAGCGGCACGCGACTTCGCCGAGGGCACCGTGCTCGTCCTGTGCGCGAGTTCACCGGACACACCTGAGATCGGCGAGGAAATCGCGCACGCAGTCGAGGTGCTGCGCGCCGAGCGCGGGGCTGATTCGGTCATCTGGATCGAGGAGCAGGCCTCGCTGGGCGACGTGCGACAGCTACTCACGCACGCCCGGGTCTTCGCTTGCCCGTCGGTCTACGAGCCCCTCGGCATCGTCAACCTCGAGGCCATGGCCTGCGAAGCGCCCGTCGTCGCGAGCGCAGTCGGAGGGATTCCCGAGGTCGTCGTCGACGGCGTGACCGGACTTCTCGTGCCCTACGACGCCGAGGATCCCCGAGCGCTCGAGGTCGGCCTGGCAGAGGCCATCAACTCACTCGTGGCTGATCCGGCGCGTGCCAAGGCGATGGGTGTCGCGGGTCGCGCGCGTGCCATCGCGGACTTCAGTTGGGATGCCATCGCGCAGCGCACGGTGGGCGTCTACCGCACCGCCGCGGAGGCGATGGACGCGTGACCGCACCCCCGGCCACGCACGACGGGCAGCGCACCGCCGTGGGCTACGCCCTGCTGCTCAGCGCCACCGTGCTCTTCGCCCTCAATGGCACCGTCGTCAAGTCAATCCTGCTGAGCGGTGTCTCGGCCACGACTCTTTCCGAGACCCGTGCCATGGGCGCCTTCGCCATCCTCTTCATCCTCGTCGCACTCACGCGGCCGCGCGCGCTGCGGATTCGCCGCCACGAGTGGAAGCTCCTGCTTGCCTACGGCGTCATCGGCGTCTCCATGACGCAGTTCCTCTACTTCGTCGCGATCGAGCGCATGCCGATCGGGATCGCCCTCATCATCGAGTTCACCGCCCCCATCTGGGTCGTGCTGTGGGTGCGCTTCGGTCGACGCCAGCCCGTGAAGGGCACCGTCTGGGTCGGGCTGCTTCTCGCGGTCATCGGACTGACCCTCATCGCGCAGGTCTGGCAGGGATTCACCCTGGATGGCCTCGGCGTGGCGGCGGCCTTCGGCGCGGCCTTCGCCCTCGCGCTCTTCTACATCCTGGGCGAGCACCAGCGACGCGGCGACAACGCCCGCGATGCGCTGTCGCTCACGATGTGGGGCATGGGAGGTGCGGCCCTCTTCTGGGTGGTGGTCCCCCCGTGGTCACTCTCCGCGTGGGGGGCCTACGCCGGCCTGAGCGAGCCGCTTGCCGGACGCGGACCACAGGTGCCGCTCTGGGCCCTCACGCTCTGGATGGTGGTGATGGGCACGGTCGTGCCCTTCGTGCTCGCGATGAAGTCGCTCGCCTACGTCACCGCGGCGCAAGCCTCGACCATCGGCATGACGGAGCCTCTCATCGCCTCCATCATCGCGTGGATCGTCCTGGCCGAGGTGCTCACCCCCGTGCAGATCGCAGGGGGAGTGATCGTCCTGGTCGGCGTATACCTCGCAGAGCGCTCACGATGAGTGCCCCGGATCCGATTGAGCCCTTCAGCCCCATCACCGTGGCGCCTTCCTCGACGCGCACGCAGGCCATCGGGGCGGTCATGTACCTCGTCGCGGCGTTCCTCTTTGCGCTCAATGGAAGCGTCGCGAAGGCCCAGATCGAGGCGGGCCTCAGCGCGGCGCAGGTGACAGAGATCCGCACCCTGGGCTGTGCGGTGCTGCTCCTCATCTTCCTCGCCATCACGAAACCCACTTCACTTCGCGTGCGTAGGTCCGAGATTCCCTTCCTCCTGCTCTTCGGCGTGCTGGCCTACGCCATGACACCGTTCCTCTTCTTCCTCAGTGTCGAGTTGCTCCCCGTCGCCATCGCCGCACTGCTCGCCTTCCTCGCGCCCGTACTCGTCGCCCTGTGGCTTCGCTTCGTCAAGAAGGAGCCGGTGGGCAAGGGCATCTGGGTGGCGCTCGTGCTCGTCGTCGGCGGCCTGCTCCTGGTGTCGCAGGTGTGGTCGGGGATGACACTCAGTCCGCTGGGTGTCCTCTATGGCCTGCTCACCGCGGCCGCGCTGGCGGCGTACCTCCTCCTCGGTGAAGAGGGTGCACGCCGACGCGACGTGATGAGCCTTGCCTTCTGGGGCTTCGCGATTGCGACGGTCACCTGGAGCATCCTCGCGCCGTGGTGGGCCTTCCCCTGGGATCTGCTCAGCACCACGACGTCGATGTTCGACGGTGCCGTCACCGGCATCCCCGTCTGGTCGCTCGTCGTGCTCATGATCGTGATTTCCGTCGTGCCCTTCGTGCTCGTGCTCATGTCACTGCAGCGCATCGGAGCCCAGCGGGGCGGCATCCTCGGCACCACGGAGCCGATCTGGGCCGCACTCATCGCCTTCGTCCTGCTCGGCGAGGTCATCACGCCCGTCCAGGGCCTCGGCGGGATCATCGTGCTGGCCGGCGTCATCGTCGCTGAGCTCGCATCGCAGCGCGCCCACCGCGAAGGCGCACTCACGCGCTGACACGCGCGAGGCGGCAATTGTGCGGCTACGAGCGAGTGTGACGGTAATTGTGCGGCTGCGAGCGAGTGTGGCTCGCATGGATCCGCACAATTCGAGGCCATAGGCGACTGGCCCGTTACCAGGCGGTCAGCACCGGCTCGGGCTCAGCGCGGACCTGCTCGACTGACTCGGACCGGAGCGCACTGAAACACCCCTCTTGACGGACGCCGGTCAGACGATGTTGCGCTCGGGTCGCAACTCACCGCTGGCGAATCGCTCGACGTCCAGCGGGCTGACATCGATGAAGGGTTCCCGCCCGAGGTAGAGATCGCGCAGGATCTCACCGACCGCGGGTCCCTGCAGGAACCCATGCCCGGAGAAGCCGGTGGCGTAGAGGAACCGAGCGACGTTTCGCGACTCCCCCAGGAGCGCATTGTGGTCGGGCGTCACCTCGTAGAGACCTGCCCAGCCGCTGCGCACGCCCAGGTCGAGAAGGCCGGGGGCCCGGTACTCGGCGAGTTCGGCTAGCCGCTCGGGGAAGTCCGCGTCGCGCCCGATATCGAAGCCCGGCTCGGCATCCTTACGCGAGAAGCCGGTGAGGATTCCGGGCCCCTCGCGGTGCCAATAGAGGCTCGTCGCGTAGTCAATGGTGAAGGCCGTGTCGAAGGGTTCGGCGAGAGCTTCAGTGATGAGCAGTTCGC
>JBMOIL010000007.1:0-29639 GCA_049317345.1 Candidatus Nanopelagicales bacterium | reverse complement strand
TGAAGACGCGCCTCCTCTTTGCCCCCGGCGTGATGGTGGTGAGCGTGCCCTGGCAGCTCGAGTCGTCGGAGCTCGCGAGCGATTCAGCCGACTGGCGCCAGCCCTAGGCAGACGCCCGCTCGGAGGGCCGCACGCCTGCGGGCCCTCCGAAGAACGCTTCATGCCAGAGCGCAAGCATGAGCAGCACGAAGATCCTGCGCGATGCGTCGGTCGCACCGCTGGCATGGCCACGCGCGAGAGCTTCGACGACATCCATGTCGAGGATGCTGGCGAGAAATGCGCTGCGCCGGATTGGCGCCAGGACGGCATCGGGATCCTGGGCGAGCCAGTGGCGGAAGGGAGTCGGAAAGCCGAGCTTTGCTCGGTGCTCGGTGGCCTCGGGGATCCTGCCCCGGAAGGCTCGCCTCAGGAGCCACTTGGTGGTGCCGTCGCGGTACTTGAGGCGGTCAGGGATGGTGGCGCTCACGGCGGCCACACGGGGATCCAGGTACGGCACCCGCAGCTCCAGCGAGTGCGCCATGGTCATGCGGTCGGCCTTGGCAAGGATGTCGCCACGGAGCCAAAAGGCCATATCGACGAGCTGCATGCGCCGGGACTCGGGGAGCGCGTCGAAGTCGGCGTACTCAGCCGCGAGCACGTCAGCGGGACGCACATGAGCGACCGCCCGGTGGTCCTTGAGGATCTTGCGGACCTCATCCGGGCGGAAGACGTAGGCATTGCCGATGTAGCGATCCGCGAAGGGTGTCGTGGCGCGACGGAGGTAGTTGCGACCAGGGAAGGACCGGGTTGAGTGCCCGAGACGACCGGCAAGGCGGCGCAATGGCCGGGGGAGGCGGCGGATCCTGTCGAGGTCGATGGGCTCGCGATAGATCCGGTAGCCACCGAAGAGTTCGTCTGCACCCTCACCCGAGAGCACGACCGTGACGTGCTCACGTGCAGCCTGGGCCACGAAGTAGAGCGACACCGCGGACGGATCGGCCACGGGCTCGTCGAAGTACCAGGCGATGTCGGGAAGGACCCCGAGGTACTCGGACAGGGCGACATGAATCTCATGGTGGTCCGTGCCGAGAGCATCAGCCACCTCGCGGGCCTCGGCATGCTCACTCACCGCATCGAAGCCGACGGTGAAGGTCTTGACCGGCTCCAGCCCGAGAGCCGCACGCTGCTCTTGCACCAGGGTCACGGTGATGGCGCTGTCGACCCCGCCGCTGAGGAATGCGCCGACGGGGACGTCGGCGATGAGGTGGTGCTCCACGGAGTCTTCGAGCACCGAGCGGACCTCGTCGATGAGACGTGGCTCGTCGTCGACGTCGGCCGCGAACTCGTAGCGCCAGTAGCGCTGGGGCCGGAACTGCGGATCGGAGAGGTCGACGACCGCGAAATGGCCGGGATCGAGCCGGTGGATTCCGCGGAAGAAGGTCTGCGGCAGGGGATTGAACTGGAATGAGAGGTAGTTGACGACGGCATCCATGTCGACCTCGGGGCTCACCTGAGGGTCGACGAGCAGGCTCTTGATCTCTGAGGCGAAGGCAACCACCTGCCCGCTGTGAGCGCCGTCGCCGAGCCTCACATAGAGAGGCTTAATTCCGAAGGGATCTCGGGCCAAGACGAGGCGATGCATCGTGGCGTCGTAGATGCACAAGCCGAACATGCCGCGGAGCCGGAGCATCATGCCGGGAAGGTCTTCTCGGCCCATGTGCTCGTACAGCCGCAGGATGGTGTCCGTATCGCTTGTGCTGCGTGGGGGCAGGCCGGCGGCGGAGAGCTCCGCATCGAGCTCTCGGTAGTTGTAGATCTCGCCGTTGAAGACGATGCCCACACTGCCGTCCTCGCTCCACATGGGCTGGTGACCACCGGCGATGTCGATGATGGCCAGGCGGGTCATGCCGAAGGCGAAGTCCTCGCCGACAAAGGATCCTGAGTCGTCCGGACCGCGATGGTGGATCACCTCGAGCATCGGCCCCATGACGCCCGTAGTGCGCTCAGCGGGCCCGAGGACTCCAGCGATACCGCACATGCGGCGTGGACCTCCTTCGCGCCCGCGCCATCCGGGCTCCGTCACGCTAACAGGTCACGCTTGCTATTCACGGGCAGCGAGGGCCTCATCGCGGCCCGCGCGTCGCGCAGTAGTGTGGAAGCCGGGCGATGAGCCCCGCCGACGAAGGAGGGACACGTCGTGGCAGCCAGTCAGGACAGCCTGGGAGCGCGGACCACGCTCACCGTGGGAGACCGTGACTACCAGATCTTCCGCATCGACGCCGTTCCCGGTGCGGAGTCCCTGCCCTTCACGCATCGCATCCTGCTGGAGAACCTCCTACGTACCGAAGACGGCTCCAACGTCACGGAAGCGCAGATTCGTGCGCTGGGCGACTGGAAGGCGGACGCCGAGCCCACCGAGGAGATCCAGTTCACGCCCGCACGCGTCATCATGCAGGACTTCACGGGCGTTCCCGTGGTGGTCGACTTGGCCACGATGCGGGAGGCGGTCGTGGATCTCGGGGGAGACCCCGCGAAGATCGAGCCCCTCGCTCCGGCCGAGCTCGTCATCGATCACAGCGTCATCGCCGACTACTTCGCTCGCCCTGACGCCGCAGATCTCAACACCGCCCTCGAATACGAGCGCAACCGTGAGCGCTACCAGTTCCTCAGATGGGGTCAGGGTGCATTCGAGGAGTTCAAGGTGGTGCCGCCCGGCACGGGAATCGTGCACCAGGTCAATATCGAGCACCTCGCGCGCGTGATCATGGCGCGTGGTGGCCAGGCGTATCCCGACACTGTCGTCGGGACCGACAGTCACACCACGATGGTCAACGGCCTCGGGGTCCTTGGGTGGGGCGTGGGAGGCATCGAGGCCGAGGCGGCCATGCTGGGCCAGCCCGTATCGATGCTCATCCCCCTCGTCGTCGGCTTCAAGCTCACGGGCGAGTTGCCAGTGGGAGCCACGGCGACCGACCTGGTGCTCACGATCACCGAGATGCTCCGCAAGCATGGTGTTGTGGGCAAGTTCGTCGAGTTCTACGGCGAAGGCGTTGGTGCGGTGCCGCTCGCCGATCGGGCGACGATCGGCAACATGAGTCCGGAGTACGGCTCGACTGTCGCCATCTTCCCCATCGACGCAGCGACCGTGGACTACCTGAGGCTCACCGGGCGCTCGGAGGAGCAGATCGCCCTCGTGGAGGCGTACGCCAAGGTGCAGGGGCTCTGGCACGACCCCGCTCACGAGGCGCGCTACTCGGAGTACGTCGAGCTCGACCTCGGCTCGGTCGTGCCCTCGATTGCCGGTCCCAAGCGGCCCCAGGATCGCGTGTCCCTCAGTGATGCGAAGTCCGCCTTTGTCGGCGCGCTGCACGACTTCACCCAGAATCCCGCTGCCGCGGTCGAGACGCAGATCGACGGGGAGCCGGTGGAGATTGGGCATGGCTCCGTCGCTATCGCGGCCATCACCTCTTGCACCAACACCTCTAATCCTTCGGTGATGGTGGGCGCGGGCCTGCTGGCCAAGAAGGCGGTTGAGTGCGGCCTCTCGCGCAAGCCCTGGGTGAAGACGACCCTGGGGCCGGGCTCGCAGGTGGTCACCGATTACTACGACAGGGCGGGTCTCACGCCGTTCCTGGACAAGCTCGGCTTCGACACGGTGGGCTACGGCTGCACCGTGTGCATCGGCAACTCCGGGCCGCTCATCCCCGAGGTCAGCGCGGCAGTAAACGAGGCCGACCTCGCCGTCGTCTCGGTCCTGAGCGGCAATCGCAATTTCGAGGGCCGCATCAACCCGGACGTCAAGATGAATTACCTGGCCTCGCCGCCCCTCGTGGTCGCCTATGCGATCGCGGGGACCATGGACATCGACTTCGCTACGGAGCCCCTGGGTCTTGACGACTCGGGGAACCCCGTATTCCTCGCGGACATCTGGCCAAGCCCTCAGGAGATCCAGTCGGTTATCGACTCCTCCATCGACGAAGGCATGTTCGCTGCGCGCTACGCCGATGTCTTCCACGGGGACAACCGGTGGCGAAGCCTGCCCACCCCCACAGGGGATCGCTTCGCGTGGGATCCCGCGAGCACCTATGTGCGCAAGCCGCCGTACTTCGAGGGCATGCCACGTGAGCCCGAGCCGCTTCACGACATCAACGGCGCCCGAGTGCTACTCAAACTGGGTGACTCCGTCACGACCGATCACATCTCACCGGCGGGCAACATCAAGCCGGATAGCCCGGCGGGGCACTACCTCGCCAAGCACGGGGTGGATCGCAAGGACTTCAACTCCTACGGATCCCGCCGCGGCAATCACGAGGTGATGATCCGGGGCACCTTCGCCAACATTCGGTTGCGCAATCTCATGCTCCACGATGTCGAGGGCGGCTACACGGTGGATTTCACGACGCCTGACGACGCCACCGTGCCCGTCTACGACGCCGCGGTCGCCTACGCGCGCCACCACACTCCGCTGGTCATCCTGGCGGGCAAGGAATACGGCTCAGGATCGAGCCGGGACTGGGCCGCGAAGGGCACCGCTCTCCTTGGGGTCAAGGCGGTTATCGCGCAGTCGTACGAGCGCATCCACCGCTCCAACCTCATCGGGATGGGCGTGTTGCCGCTGCAATTCCCGGCAGGCGTGAGCGCGGACTCCCTGGGACTGCAGGGTGATGAGGTCTTCACCATTCGTGGGATCACGGCGTTCAATGAGGGGCGCACTCCAGTGGAGGTTGACGTCGAGGCTGTCGCGGCAGACGGACGCACGGTCGAGTTCAGTGCCCGCGTGCGCGTGGACACACCGGGCGAGGCCGACTACTTCCGGCACGGCGGCATCCTTCAGTACGTCCTGCGCTCACTGGTCTAGGCATGCGTCCACCGGGATGGCCGGCACGTGTCGCCGATCCGGATGACGACGAGTTCCCGGAGACGGCCACCCGCTGGCTCTGGGACGTAGCGAGCATCCCTCGCTCGACCACGTCCGTGTGGGCACGGCATCCGCGGGCGCTGGCCTTCCGCGTCTCCTGCGACCTTGATGCCCGTGTCGAAGGTGCTCGTCTGGCCTACGCCCAGGCACGAGCGACCCTCACCGCCGTCGGACTCGACCCGGAGGAGGCACTCGCGGCCCTCGAGGGGGAGGCCGCTGAGTTGCAGCGCCTCCAGCGCGAGGTGGCCATGGTCGCCGATGCGCTCGGCGGCCGCCGCTGGCAGGCGCGCCTCTGACATGTGCCATCGGCAGGGGGCGCCTAGACTGGTCGGGTCGATCGCGCCGCCACGGCGCGTGGACGGGAGGCGAGTGCGGCATGGGTCTGCTCGACGGCATCGCCTCCCCTGAGGACCTGCGTCGACTCCCTGACGAGGACCTTCCGGCCCTCGCCGACGAGGTGCGGGAGTTCCTCGTCCGTCAGGTGTCCGCGACCGGCGGACACCTCGGGCCGAATCTCGGGGTCGTGGAGGTCACCCTCGCTCTGCACAGGGTTTTCGAATCCCCGCGCGATGTCATCCTCTGGGATACCGGGCACCAGGCCTATGTGCACAAGATGCTCACGGGGCGCTGGCAGGGCTTTGGCACCCTGCGCAAAGAGGGTGGGCTGTCCGGGTACCCGTCGCGTGCGGAGTCCGAGCACGACGTCATCGAGAACTCCCACGCGTCCACCGCGTTGTCCTACGCCGACGGCATCTCCAAGGCTTTTGAATTGCATGGTGAGATCGAGGGTCCGAACGCCCGGCACGTTGTCGCCGTCGTCGGGGACGGCTCGTTGACCGGGGGGATGGCCTGGGAGGCGCTCAACAACATTGCGGCCTCGGATCGCCCAATGGTGATCCTCGTCAACGACAATGAGCGGTCCTACTCACCGACCATCGGGGGCATGGCGCATCACCTCGCGACGCTGCGCACGACCCAGGGATATGAGCGATTCCTGGGATGGGGGCGACGCACGCTGCAGCGCACGCCCGTCCTTGGCGCACCCGTCTACGAGGCTCTTCACGGCATGAAGAAGGGCCTGAAGGACATCGTTGCCCCGCAGGGAATGTTCGAAGACCTCGGCCTGAAGTACATCGGCCCCATCGATGGGCATGACACCGTCGAGGTCGAGCATGCCTTGCGTCGCGCACGCGACTTCCCTGGTCCTGTCGTGGTCCACGTGATCACGGAGAAGGGGCGAGGCTACGCACCGGCCGAGCAGGACGAGGCCGATCGATTCCATGGCATCGGGGTTATCGATCCAGAGACAGGTCAACCGCTGCGCGCATCGGGTCTCACCTGGACATCGGTGTTTGCCGACGAGATGGTGGCGATCGGCAAGGAGTCCCCGGACGTCGTCACCATCACGGCCGCGATGCTTGGCCCAACGGGCCTGGACCGGTTTGCGCAGCAGTTCCCCGAGCGCACCTTCGACGTGGGCATCGCCGAGCAGCACGCGGCCACAAGCGCGGCGGGCATGGCCTACGCCGGCCTTCATCCGGTGGTAGCCGTCTACGCCACCTTCCTCAACCGTGCGATCGACCAGGTGATCATGGACTGCGCACTGCATCGGGCGGGCGTCACGTTTGTCCTGGATCGAGCAGGCGTGACCGGTGACGATGGCCCCAGCCACAACGGCATCTGGGACATGTCACTTCTCGGTGTCGTCCCGGGTCTTCGGTTAGCTGCCCCTCGCGACGCTCACAGCCTGAGGGAGCAACTCCGTGAGGCGGTGGGGATCTCCGACGGCCCGACCGTGGTGCGTTTCCCCAAGGGGGCGGTCGCTGAGGACATCCCCGCCGTTCGTCGCATCGACGGTGTCGACATTCTGCGAGAGTCGGGTGCCTGCGACGTCCTCGTCGTCGCTATCGGAGCGTTCGCCACCCTGGGACTCGAGGTTGCTGACGCTCTGGCGGCGCAAGGCATCACGGCGACGGTGGCCGATCCGCGATGGGTGCTCCCGGTGCCGGCACGGCTGGCTGGGCTAGCAGCCGACGCGGACCTGGTCGTGGTGATCGAGGACAACATGCGTGCGGGCGGCATCGGCACTGCCTTGCGCACGCTGCTGGAGGACGCCGGAGTCACCACCCCGGCCCTGACCTTCGGCATGCCTGCCGCGTTCCCTGATCACGGTGCGAGGGCCAGCGTGCTGACACATGCCGGCTTGAGCGCTCAGGACATCGCTCGCCGAGTCACGGAGCGCGTGGCGGCGCCCCTTGCTGCCATGTCCGAGGGCGTCACCCCGGCGCAGGATTCGCTGGGCTGATCAATCTTCCGCGGATTCCGCGAGGGCCTGCGCGCACAGGGCCACCTGCCATGGACGCGCACCGGACCGGGTTAGTGCCGCACCGACCGTTTCGGCATTGATGGGCATGGGCGGATCCCACGCCCATCTGCGCACGGCATCGGGCGAGACGAGGTTCTCCACGGGCATCGTTTGGGCTTCGGCGATATCGGCGAGTGCCGCGCGCGCCCGCGCCAGGCGATCGGCCGCGACCGGGTCACGATCGCGCCAGACGCGCGCGGGCGGCGGACCGTCCGAGGGCAGCGCCGGGGCGGGCAACTCGTCTTCGGGGAGGGAGTGCGCGAGCTCGACTGCACGCCACCATCGATCCAGATGCCGGGCCGCGTGGCCTTTGCGGAACTCAGGGAGTGCGGCCAGTGCGTCACGATCTCGCGGCGAAGCCGAGGCCGCTGCGACGATGGCGGAGTCGGGAAGGACGCGGCCGGGACTCACGTCCATCCGCTGGGCGAGATCATCTCGCGATTCCCACAGGGCTCGCACCACGGCCAGCGGTCGGCGACCGCGGACACGGTGCATACCCGAGGTGCGCCGCCACGGATCGCGCCGGGCGGGTGGCGGCGGCTGGTGGAGGACAGCGAGGAATTCCTCTTCGGCCCACGGCGCCTTGCCACTGGTGGCCAGGTCGGCGACCAGGACATCGTGCAGGTCGACGAGCACCTCGACATCGAGGGCGGCGTACCTGAGCCAGTCATCGGGAAGCGGTCGTCGTGACCAGTCGGCTGCCCCATGGCCCTTGGCAAGGTGCAGGCCGAGTTCACTTTCCACGAGCGGCCCAAGACCCACACGCTCTCGACCGAGTAGACGTGCGGCCAACTCCGTATCGAAGATGCGCTGCGGCACCAACCCGACCTCCCGCATGCACGGCAGGTCCTGCGACGCGGCGTGGAGTATCCAGGGTGCGTCGTTCAAAGCTTCAGAGAGAGACACCAGGTCGTCGAAGGCGGTGGGGTCGACGAGCCAGGTGCCGCCTCCACGTCGGTAGAACTGCACGAGATACGCACGCTGCCCGTATTTGAAGCCCGATGCCCGCTCGGCGTCCACCGCCACGGGGCCGTCTCCCTGCCTGAGGGCCTCGATCGCCAGGCGCATGCCTTCGGAAGTCGTCACGACCTCGGGGAGGCCCTGGAGCAGCTCCACGGGGTTAAGGGGCTCCGCAGGGAGAAGATCGAGGGTGTCGCCCGGCGGGTCGGCAGAAGAGTCCACGCCGGCGACTCAGGTGGCCCGGCGCGGCTGCACGAGTGCCGAAACCCCGGGGGGCAGTGGAAGGAGTCCCGCCGCCTGCGCCAGCGCGGCGGCCCAGGCCTGCGCCTCGAGACCTATGTCGTCGGGATCGCCGAGCGGGGTCCAGGAGGCCCGGATCTCGATGGACCCCGTCACATCACGCTCGCCCAGTGCTCCGAAGGATTCGCTCATCACGCGGGTCACGGTCCCGCCGAGGGCAGCACGAGGTCCGCCCTCCGCCTCGAGAGCCTCTAGGAGCCAGGCCCAGGCGACGCCCGTGAGAAGGGGATCGGTCGCCAGATCGGGCTCCAGCGTGGCGCGGAGGAAGACCACGGCACGAAAATGGCCCTCCCACGCATCGACTCCGTCGGGATCATGGAGGAGGACGAACCTGCCTGAGGCAAGCTCCTCGTCGTCCTCGATGAAGTCGGCGGTCAGGGTTACGGCGTGCGGAGCGAGGCGCTGGGGGGCAGGCCCCTCGTCGATGGTGAGTTCGGGGCGAAATCGCACGGCTCGCAGGCTCGCCAGCGCGCGGTCGAAGGATTCTTCGCCACTGGTCACCTTGTCAGGTTACGACGGGCGAGGAGCCGGTCGGCGCTCCCACGCCGCGGGTGCCCGGGGCTCGGGTGGAGTGCGCGATACCCCGCTAGGGGCGGCTAGGGAGACGCCACCTCAGGAGCGTCCGCGTCGAGCACGAGGCAGACGCTATTGATGCAGTAGCGCAGGTCGGTGGGGGTCGCGTAGCCCTCGCCCTCGAAGACGTGCCCGAGGTGGCTGCCGCAGGAGGCACACCTCACCTCGGTGCGGACCATGCCGTGGCTGCGGTCAACGATCTCAACGACGCGGTCTCCCGCCAGAGGGGTGAAGAACGACGGCCACCCGCAATGGGAGTCGAACTTGGTATCCGAGCGAAAGAGTTCTGCGCCGCAGGCGCGGCAACCGTAGGTTCCCGCCTGCTTGGTGTCGACGTACTCGCCCGACCAGGCAGGCTCCGTGCCCGCCTCGCGCAGGACGGCGTACTCCGTGGGGGTGAGTCGGGACTGCCACTCGGCATCCGAGCGAGCAACGGGGTAGGCCGCCCCATCTGGGCGTTGTGGCTCTACAGTCGGCATGGCGACAGCGTAGGCGCATGTCTGAATCGCCGCACCGGAGATGGGCGGCCCGCCCAGGATCGAAAGGCCGAACGATGAGCGACATGCTCGATATCCGCGACTCCTGGCTGAGCTCAGAGCAGTTGGAACAGGCCCGTGAGCGCTTGCCTATCGTCTACGTCGAGGCTGTGCCCGTGAGGGTGGACCCCCTCGGGTCGATCACGTCTGTCGGACTCCTCCTGCGGGCCATGCCCGATGGATCGATCAGCCGTGCCCTTGTCTCCGGGCGTGTTCTCTACGGGGAGCGGCTGCGTGAGGCGCTGCTGCGCCACATCGAAAAGGATCTCGGCCCTGTGGCGCTCCCGCGGCTGCCCCTCGATCCTGCCCCCTTCACCGTTGCCGAGTACTTCCCGGACCCTTCGGTTACGGGCTACCACGACCCCCGCCAGCATGCTGTGAGCCTCGCTTACGTCGTGCCGTGCGATGGCGATTGCGCACCCAGTCAGGAGTCACTCGACCTCACCTGGGTGTCGCCACAGGAAGCTGCGTCGGAGTCCTTCCAGGTGCAGATGACGGGCGGCCAGGGACGACTGGTGCGGCTCGCGCTGGCTTACGCCGGCCAGCTCGATTAGGCCGGTCCGAACTCCGGCGGTCGCCCCGCTGCCTTCGCCACGAGCGCCTCAGCCAGATCGGGGCCGCGAAAGGACTCGCGCATGAGAACCAGGCTCTGTTCGATGGTGTGAGGCAGGTCGGCGCGGTCGGCTTCAGTGAGTTGACGCTTCATCGTCGCGAGTGAATGAGGCGAGCAATTCGTGGCGACGTCGGTGGCCCATGCCAGGGCCGCTTCGAGGACGTCGTCGTGCACCCCCTGCACGAGGCCGATGCGTTCTGCTTCCGCGGCATCGACGGATCGACCGCTGAGGAGAATCTCGGCAGCGCGCTGCCTCCCGATCATGCGGGGGAGGAGCCAGGCCACGCCGTATTCCGCGACCAGACCCAGGCGGCTGAAGGCGGAGATGAACCTGGCGCTCGGTGAAGCCAGGCAGACGTCTCCCGTGAGCGCGATGACGAACCCCAGTCCGGCGGCCGGGCCGTTGACCGCCATCACGACGGGGATGCTCACCTCCAGGGCTCCCGTGGGGAGGTCCTCCCACGCTGTCTCCGAGACGAACCCGTCGAGGGCCTCCGGGCCTTGGGCAAGCACCGAGAGATCTGCACCGGAGCAAAAGCCCCGCCCCGACCCGGTGACGACAGCCACGCGGATCTCGGGGTCGGCGTCCGCCTCCCTGAGAGCGCGGGCGTACGCCGCTCCCATCTCCGTGGTGATGGCGTTGAGGCGGTCTGGCCGATTCAGGGTGATCACGGCGACGTGGCCGCGCACCTCGACGAGAACGGGTGATTCGGAAGCGCCGGCCGCGTCGGACATGCGCCCACCTTGCCAGGTCGCGCGCCGCACGCGCGTCAGGGGCGCGCTTGCGGTCAGGGCCGCGGGCCCCTGGCGAGAATCGCGTCCATGGCGTCGGCAACCGTGAGCGACCACTGCGGGTCAGGTGTCCAGCCGCCCTCGCCCCGGATCGCGGCCGAAACGGACTCGATCATGAGCCTGTAGGGGTCGACCGGAGCGAAATGCTCGACCCTCTCGCCGTCACGGTCCCGGATACGAAGCGCACTGGGCTGGAGCCAGGACGTGTAGGTGTCGTTGCCGGTGAACTCGATGATCCCGTGACGGCCTTCGATGGTGAGGGACTCGTAGGCGGTCTCGATGAAGCTCGCACGCACCTCGACCGGGATCCCGCCCAGCGTGAGTGTTGCGGCCGTGGTGAGGTCAACACCCAAACCGCCGGTGACGATCTCGGCAGACTGGACCTGCAGATCTGTTGCCTTGGTCGCCCATGCTGCCCCGGTGAGGGGGTAGCAGCCCACGTCGAGCAGGGCGCCCCCGCCGCGCTGGGGATCCAAGCGGTAGTTGCCCTCATCCACCCCGTCGAAGACAAAGGCCCCGCGCACGCCCGTCACGGCACCAATCGCGTCACTGGCCAGCAGAGCTGCAGCCCGTGCCGTGCGGGGGTGCCACAGGTTCCACGTGGCCTCGACGAGGAATCCACCGGATGAGTCGGCGGCCGCGCGCATGCGGCGGGCTTCCTCAGCGGTGCGGCCGAGGGGCTTCTCGCACAGCACGGCCTTGCCCGACGCGAGTGCCCGCTCAGCCCACGGGAGATGACTGTCGTTGGAGAGGGCGATGTAGACCGCATCAATCTGCGGATCATCGATTACGGCGGCGTAGTCGTCCACGGCTGCGCGGCGTGGACTCAATGAGGCTGCTCGACCGAGATCGCGCGCCGCGACGAGATCCAGGGTGGCGCCATGTGCGCTGTGCATGGCGGGAGCGATGGCTCGACGGGAGATCCATCCCGCGCCGAGCAGGCCCCATCGCGTCGACGTCACGACGGCTTCACCGGGAGCCCGCCCATGCGCGCCGACTCCTCGGCTGCCTCGAGCATCGCGATAACCCTCCGCGACTGGTCGCCGAGGACGCGGGGCGAGAGTCCGTACTGCAACCATAGGGAGAGATCAGCATGGAAGGGGTGGGGCTCGGCCTCCCTGAAGGCGAGATCGGTGACGTCGCCGTCCGCCGAGTGCACCTTGACGCGAGGAGGCGCGTCGGCTGGAAGGAAGTGGTCCTCGTGCAGCGTGCCGATCGCGTTGCGGGACAGCAGGGATTCACGTCTCCAGTCGCCGGTGATGGCCCCACGTGTCCCGAGGATGTACCAGCGAGGCTTGAGCGCTGCCGCGAGATCGGAGTAGACGAAGGTCGCCTCCCTGCCGCCGGTGAAGTGCAGCGTCATTCGCGCGTGATCGGCATTCGTGACGTCGTGCCACACGCGCTTGTGGTTGACGGCACTGACGCTTTCTACGTCGCCATCGATGAGGTCGAGGACCTGATCGATAATGTGGGAGCCCCAGTCAAAGAGTGCACCTCCCGAGACTCCGGCATCGGAGTGCCAGTAGTTGCACGGGTGCCCGTAGCCGCCGACGAAGGCTTCGAGGTGGAAGACCTCGCCAATGCGACCGGCGCGAACGGAATCGCGAATCAGGGTGTAGTCGGGGTCGAAGCGACGATTCTGGTAGACCGAAAGCGCCAGCCCCCGGCCTCGGGCGAACTCGATGAGTCCGTCGCATTCGCGCGTCGTGAGTGCCATGGGCTTCTCCACCACGACATGCTTTCGGCGCTCGAGCGCAGCCATGGCCCAGGCGGCGTGGCTGTCAGGTGGCGTCGAGATGACCACGACGTCCACTCTGGGGTCGTCGAGCAGTGCATGGGCGTCGTCGTGCACGTACACGTCTGGATCGGAAGCGCACGCAAGGGCGGCGCGAGCGGGGTCCCGATCGCAGACGGCCGCCAGGTGCAGGCCCGGCGTCTCTCGCACGGCTGTCGCGTGTGCAGCGCCGATGGCGCCGAAGCCCAGGAGCCCGACGCCCCGCGACACGGGAGCGACCTCACGGGAGAGCGCCGCCACAGCGAGGAGTTCGAGGAAGGCAGGGTCGGTCCACGCGGCGGAATCAGAGGGGAGAGCCACCAGGAGGGCGCCGCCGGGTCCCGGAGCGATGAGGCCATGTTCGGCGAGGCCGTGAGAAAAGGTGGCCAGGGCGCCCTCCGCGGGGTGACCCGGGATCGGATCAGCCAGGACGAGGACGTCGCCGCGAGGCCATTGGGAGAGGCGCGGGCGAATGCGGACCTCGTGGCGGGGAAGGGGGATGCCCTCGACGGTGCTGATCGTGAGCTCGGCGGAGTCCGTGCCTTCAGGCCATGGGAGCGAGCGCATGTCGACCACGGGGCAACCCTAGGGGACGCGCGGGAGACCCGCGGGTCCTTGCTGGTGCCAGGGGCGGGCCCTAACCTCGCTCATGTGATGCTCCTCATGTTCGTTATCTGGCTCGTGGTCTTCATTGGGATATTCCGCGGGTGGAGGTGGGTTCCGCTGCTTGCCCTCGCGAACCTCGCCTACACCCTGCTCGTCCTGCGCATCCACATGACCGACCCGATTCCGCTGAACTTCTAGGGGCAGACATGACAACTACTTCTCCCGCCCCTACAGGCGCCGATCGCTGGTCCATGTCACCCGATCGCGCCGTGTTCCTCTCGCGGATCATCAATATCGCGGCCCTCTTCGGCCTGATCCTCGTGCTGGCCGGCTCCCTGCATCTGCAGTTCGGGGTGGGCGAGCAGCCGTGTCCGCTGTGCATCGTCCAGCGGTCCGGCATGATCGGCTTGGCGGTGGGCCCGATCATGAACCTGCTGTGGGGGATGAGCCCTCGGCACTATGCGCTCAGCATCCTCGCCGCCGTCGTGGGTGGCGCTGGCTCGACGCGTCAGATCCTGCTCCACATCGCCGATCCCAACGATCCCGGCTACGGGCCGACGGTCTTCGGTTGGCACCTCTACACCTGGGCGCTGGTCACATTCCTCATCGGGGCAGTGGGCTGCGCGATCCTCATCATGTGGCAGGCGCCCTTCCGGGCAGGTGACCGTGGCGTCCTTAAAGACCCGGGTGCAGGGGCCATGCGTCCGTGGATGGTGGGCGCTGTCATCTGGCTGGCGCTGACGGTGATTCTGTGGGTGACCTTCGACCTGATCGTGGTGGGCCTGTCGGTGATTCCAGAGTGCGGTCTGGGTCCCTGTCCGGACGACCCGCCCAACACACAGCCTCTCGGAGAGCCCACGGGTTGGATCGCTGTCCTCGCCGTCGGCGTCGTGGCCGCGATAGTCGCGATCGTCCTCGAGCGTCGTTGGCGTTCGCGTCAGGCGACGAGCAGCTAAGTGTGACGGTGGCTAGGCCCCGCGCCGGCTGTCGCCGTGATCGCGCAGGGGGTCAATGCCGGCGATGTGCTGGCCGAGTCGGAGAAGCTGCTCGTCGGTGAGGTCGTCGATGTCCGCGCGGACGTCGCCGAGGATGCGCGCAGCGACGTCGCGGCGGTGCTTCTCGATGTACGACGCGAGGTGGTGGCTTGCATTGGCCTTGCCCTTGCCGTGTCCGAGCAGGATGATCCCCGCCGCTGGGGCGAGTGCCTCGGTCAGCAGCGACCAGTAGGCGTCGCTGTCGCCAAGGTAGGTCCCGTCCACGTTGCCGTCATGGTGGTAGACGTTGTGGTAGCGCTTGCGAGGATCCTCGGCCACCACATGCTCTGGCGCGGAGTGGTCGGGGGAGTCCAGTGCATAGATGCGCGTGCTGTGGAAGTCCACGGCGGCTACAGCGACACGGCCCTTCAGATCGATGGCATCGGTGACGTTATGCATGTCAGACCTCCTCGCCGGGCTTCTTGGGGTCGAATCCTGCGTTGCGCAGCATGCGGCGAAGGTCGACCACCATCTGGGTGTCGATGTCCTTGTCGTGGGGACGATCGAAGATCTCCGTTTCGGGACCCAGAGTGATCTTGAACTTGCCGTCGTGCCGTTCCTCGACCTCCCCGACGTGCTCCAGGAGAGAAATCGTGTCCGCCCAGCGGATGTTGTGGCTCGTGGGGTGACTGAAGATCGCCGTAAGCGTGTTGAGGTGATGGTTGTTGAGGTGAAGGGGCTCGTCACCCGCGCCGTGTGCCATGCGCCAAGCCTGCCAGATGGCCGGGCGGGATGCGGCTGTGGGTCCTAGCCTGACCCCATGAGTGGACGTGTACTTGTCACTGGAGGCTCGCGGGGAATTGGTGCCGCCATCGCGCGCAGGTTCGCGGACGATGGTTGGCGGGTCGCCGTGCACTTCCACGCAAGTCCTGATGCGGCAGCCGAGGTCCTCGCATCCCTACCGGGCTCGGGACACGTCGCCGTACGCGCGGACTTGCGTGATCCTGAGGCCATCACGCGCATGGTCGCAGAGGCTGCCGCTGCGCTGGGAGGCATCGATGTCCTGGTGAACAACGCGGGCGTCTTCTTCGATCACCCCATCGACGAGGTGGATTTCGACACCTGGCTCGATTCCTGGCGCCAGACCCTCGACATCAATCTGCTGGCCCCGGCTCTGGTGTCGTGGCATGCGGTGCGGCACATGGGCCCGGGTGGGCGGATCATCAACGTCGGCTCGCGAGGTGCCTTCCGGGGTGAGCCCCACAGTCCCGCGTACGGCGCGAGCAAGGCGGGTATCGCTGCTTTCGGTCAGTCGCTGGCGAAGTACCTCGGTGCCCGAGGCATCGCCGTGACAACGGTGGCTCCTGGCTTCGTCGAGACGGACATGGCGACGCAGGCTTTGGCGGGCGAGGCTGGAGCGGTGCGCCGAGCCGAGAGCCCATTCGGGCGTGTGGCGGATCCGGACGAGATCGCCGCCGCAGTGGCCTTCCTCGCCTCGCCGCAGGCGGAATGGGCAAGTGGGGGAATCCTCGATCTCAATGGTGCGTCCTACCTCCGCATGTGACGTGAGTTTCCGTCACTGGTCGAGCAAGAAATCCCGCAGAAGGCGGTTGAACTCTGCAGCACGCTCGATCTGCGTCCAGTGGCCGCAGTTGCCGAACACATGAAGTTGCGCGTCGCGAATGAGCTCGAAGAGCCGGAGGGACGTGGCGAGTGGAATCACGCGGTCCTCGCGCCCATGTACGATGAGGGTCGGCGCCGAGATGGCGGACACGTCCGAGTCGGCGTGGGCGAGGGCGTCGACCCAGCGTTGGCGTGGTGCGGGGAACATGCGCGCGTACGCCTCCTGCACGCCCGGGCGGATACTCGCCTGGTAGCGCAGGCGAGCCAGTTCGTCGATGCCATCGGCAGGGGTCGCCGTGAAGATCCGCAGCAAATCCGCCATCGCCTCCACACTCGGCTCGTAGCCCCAGACCGCATCAAGGCCCGGTGTCAAGGGAAACGGCAGGCCGACAGCGCCCATGAGCCCGAGACGACGCACACGATCGGCATGCCGGATGGCGAGGGAGAGAGCGAGTGAGCCCCCGAAGGAATTGCCCACCACGTGTGCGGAATCGATTCCCAGGGTGTCGAGGACGCCGACGACGTGGGCCGTCCACGTGTCGAGGCTGTACTCGACCATGCCGCGCTCGGTGTAGCCGAAGCCAGCGATGTCAGGAGCCACCACGCGGAAGTTCGCCTCGAGGGCCGGGATCGTGAGGCGCCAATTGGCCCATGCGCTGACTCCCGGTCCTGAGCCGTGGATGAGCAGGACGGTCCCACCGCCGGTGTCGGTGCCGGTGTCGTGGATGTTGGTGCGGATCCCTGCCGCAAGAATTGTCTCGCCCATCTCCGGGGTAGTGGTCACCGCTGGGACTCCTCACGTGCGTGATGTACCAACGGGGATTTGGACAGCTTGGCGCCGGATTCGTCTGTCACAAGCTCATGGTGCACGAACGTGGCTCCCGAGACGTTGGTCGCGTCGAACCACGTGGCCAGATGGAGCTGCGCGGCACTCGACGGAAGTAGATCGAGCCCTCGGACGATGTGCGTGACGCCCAGATCGCGGTCCTCGACGAGGGAGACCACCTGGTAGGCGGGCAGGTCATCGCGTCGCCACACGACGAAGTCACCCATCTCCGCGCCGAGGTCCACCCGGTGGCCACCCAACTCCACTTCTGCGCCGGGGTCCGCCACCACGCGCAGCGCGGTGACGCCCGATGCGAGAGGCAATCCGCGCGCGCGACAGTCGCCGACGCAGCCTGCGACCGCAGGACCACGCTGCTGGCTGCGCGAGCAGGAGCAGGCATATGCCGGCATACCCCGATCGAGGGCCTTGTGGACCTGGCTCCGGTAGTACTCCGTCTTCGCTCGCTGGGACCAGTGGGCCTCAAAGTCGTCGACGTCGCGTGGGCCGACTGTCCATTCGATTCCCATGGACCGCAGGGTGGCGAAGATGTCCTCGGCGTATTCCCTGCGGTAGCGAGGCGCGTCTGCGTCGTCGATGCGCAGGGCAATCGTGGCTCCGATCTCCCGTGCGAGATCGGCCGTGTGCCTGAAGTTGACGCGGTTGCCCTCGTGCAGGAAGCCGCTCGGGGTCGGCGCAACTCTCGTCAGAGGCACGGGCCCATCATGCCGCCCGCCCCGAAGGAACCGGAGAAGATCAACTGGTGTCCGAGGGGGGAATTGAACCCCCAAGCCCTTTCGGGCACTAGCACCTCAAGCTAGCGCGTCTGCCAATTCCGCCACCCGGACGTGGGGGGAGATCACGTCGTGCGGGGACACGACCCAATCGCCGACGACGAGGATAACAACACGCCATGGGCACCCTCCACCTGCCTCCGCAGGGCAGGATGGGGCCGTGGATACCCCAGTGGCCGAGCCCAGCCCGGAGGCGGCCGCCGCCCAGGCCGAGGTGATCGAGATTCTGCGCGACCTCATTCGGATCGACACAACCAACGATGGCACCGATGCGGGGCCGGGGGAGGCGGCTGCGGCGGAGTACGTCGAGGCATCGCTGCGCGCAGCGGGACTCGACGTCGAGCGCTTCAGTACGACGTCCTCGCGCCGCCAGGGGGTGGTGGCACGTCTACCGGGATCGGATCCCGCCAAGCCTCGACTGCTCCTGCACGGTCACCTCGATGTCGTGCCCGCGCGCGCCTCAGATTGGTCGGTGCCCCCGTTCGGTGCCGAAGTGCTCGACGACATGGTCTGGGGCCGTGGAGCCGTGGACATGAAGGACATGGACGCGATGCTCATCGCGCTCGCGCGCGCGTGGAGCCGGTCCGGCATGCGCACGGAGCGGGACCTGATCTTCCTGTTCATCCCCGATGAGGAGGCGGGCGGTCAGCACGGCTCCCATTGGATCGTCGACCATCGCCCGGACATCCTCGAGGGCGTGAGCGAGGGCGTGAGTGAGGTCGGGGGCTTCTCGCTGACGTTGCCGGACGATCGGAGGCTCTACCTCATTCAGACGGCGGAGAAGGGGATCGCGTGGATGCGCCTGGTTGCGGAGGGCGCCGCGGGTCATGGGTCGGCTCTCACCGGCGACAACGCAGTCACTGAGGTGGCGGCGGCGATCTCCCGGATCGGCACGCACCGCTGGCCGGTGCAGCTGTCGCCCACCGCGCAGCACATGGTGGCCGCCATCAGTGAGGCGTACGGCATGGAACTCGATCTCGAGGACCCCGTGGAACTCGCGCGCCAACTAGGACCGGTTGCGCGCTTCATCGGTGCAGGGACGCGCAACACCACCAATCCCACGATGCTCGAGGCCGGCTACAAGGCCAACGTGATCCCCGGTGAGGCCACGGCCGTCGTCGACGGTCGGTACGTGCCAGGCGAAGAACACACTTTCCTCGCCGAGATCGACCGGCTCCTCGGTCCGCATGTGAGACGAGAGTTCATCAATCACGATGTGGCCCTAGAGGCGTCCTACGACGTACCCCTCGTCGATGCCATGCGCGCCGCGATCGACGCTGAAGATCCCGGGGCGACCGTGGCCCCCTACCTGCTTTCGGCGGGCACCGATGCCAAGGCGTTCTCGCGCCTGGGTGTGCAGGGCTACGGCTTCTCGCCGTTGCAACTGCCACCCGATCTCGACTTCACGGCCCTCTTTCACGGCGTGGACGAGCGGGTACCCATCGACGCTGTGACCTTCGGTGTGCGTGCGCTCGACCGCTTCTTGCGACTTGCCTGATCCCTACGCGGTGCGCTCGACGCGCAGGATTCGACGGCGCAGCCAGACTCGCCGCCGCCCATCCGGGTAGACGCGCAGTCGGGCCAGTTCCCACCGTCCGTACTCGGCGTACTCCGTGAGCACGCTGCGCGCGACATCCCTCGTGGTGTCCCGGGGCATGGCGAATTCGCGGTACTCGTAGGCGCTCGTGCGCGTCGCCGTCATCGCTGCCCTCCCGCGTGCGGCCTAGGCGGACCCTGATCCGGAATCACCATCATGTCCGAACCCGGCCGCCTCGTCAGCGACTTCGTCCAGCGCCCGTCGGATCT
This sequence comes from Candidatus Nanopelagicales bacterium, assembly GCA_049317345.1. Lineage (GTDB taxonomy): Bacteria > Actinomycetota > Actinomycetes > S36-B12 > S36-B12 > Mxb001. The sequence goes on along the minus strand of JBMOIL010000007.1, from coordinate 10,203 downwards.
CATCAGGCAGGGCGGTATCCCCGCACGCAAGGGCAGCCCGCCACTGGTGGACCGTCCGTGCGCCGACGAGCGTCGAGACCACCGCCGGGCGGTCTCTCACCCAGGCCAGGGCCAGGGCAGCGGGGGTTGTGCCAAGACCCTCAGCCGCCGCGCACAGTCCATCCACGACGGGCCTCGACCAGGCTGACCTGTAGTGGTGCAGCCGCGCGGCGTGGCGCTCGCCCGCACCCCGGGAATCCGGTGGAGTGGCGTGGCGGTACTTGCCGGTGAGCACGCCACCCGCGAGAGGCCATGCCGCCAGGATGCCCGCACCGAGCGCCAAGGACACATCGGTGATCTGCTCGGCGCCGTTGAGATCGAGCAGCGAGTACGGCGAGGTGACGGCCGCCAGAGGTGGGCGATCGGCATGCGAGGCCATGCCCGCACCCACGACTCCTGCCTGCCACGCGTCATCGGGGCACAGTCCGGCGTAGCGGGCACGCCCGGTGGCCACGGCGATCGCGAGCGAGGAGACCAACTCGGGCCAGGGGAGTGCGGGATCCCAACCCTCGACCGTCCACAGGTCGACATGTGCGAGCCCCAGGGCGGCGAGGGCATCGTCAAGACCATTGAGCAGGTCCCGCTGGGACGGCGCCGCAGGCAGGCGCACATTGACGAAGGCCTCCCTCCTCAGTGCGCTATCGGCCAGGACGTAAGCGGCGAAATGCGCGTCTGTCGCCGCGGGTGCGATGTCCACGAGGTTGCCGCCGGCCTCCAGCAGCATCCCCACCTGGTCACGGGCTTCCGGCCGATCGGTGCCTCGGCCCCACGTGGCCGTGCCTAGTCCGAGAGTGCCGACATGGGCACCCGTCGTACCGAGTCTGCGTCGCTCCACGTGGGCAACCTAGCCACGATCAGGGGCGGATAGGCTCGCCCGACACGCGCAAGGCCACGGCTCCGCCGAGGGTGCGCACCGGAATCGGGAGGGCTCATGCAGCTCGGTCTCAACCTCGGCTACTGGGGCGCCGGCAACGACGCCGACAACCTGGCGCAGGCACGTGAGGCCGACCAGTGCGGTTACGCCGTCGTGTGGGCCGCCGAGGCCTACGGGTCGGATGCCGCCACGGTCCTTGCGTGGGTCGCGGCTCAGACCGAGCGCATCGACGTCGGGTCCGCGATCTTCCAGATCCCGGGGCGGACTCCCGCCAACACGGCCATGACCGCAGCAACGCTCGACACGCTTTCCGGCGGGCGCTTCCGTCTGGGACTGGGGGTCTCCGGGCCGCAGGTGTCGGAGGGATGGCACGGAGTCCGCTTCGACAAGCCGCTGACCCGCACCCGGGAGTACGTGGCCATCGTCCGCAAGGCGCTCGCACGCGAGCGGCTGACCTTCGACGGTGAGTTCTTCACCCTTCCGCTGCCCGACGGTCCGGGCAAGGCACTCACGCTCACCGTCCACCCCGTGCGGGAGCGGATCCCCATCTATCTGGCGGCCGTGGGACCCCGCAACCTCGAGCTCGCTGGTGAGATCGCCGATGGCTGGCTCGCGATCTTCTTCGACCCGGACCACTCTGACGAACTCCGAGGTCACATCCGGACCGGACGGGAGAAGGCCGGGCTGGGCATGGACGGTTTCGACATCGTCCCCACGGTGCCGGTCATCATCGGCGATGACATTGAGGCGTGTGCTGATCCTGTCCGCGCCTACTGCGCCCTGTATATCGGCGGTATGGGCTCGCGTGACAAGAATTTCTACAACGCGCTCGCTGTGCGGATGGGCTTCGGCGACGCCGCCGCGCGCATTCAGGATCTCTACCTCGCCAAGGACTATGCCGGGGCCGCCGCTGCTGTCCCCTTGGAGTTCATCCAGCGCACCTCTCTCGTCGGCCCACCGGATGTGATCGTGGAGCGACTCAAGGCGTATGCGGCTGCGGGAGTCACCACGCTAACCCTCGCCAGTTACCACGGGACACTCGAGGACCGCCTGGAGCAACTGCGGCTGATGCCCGAGTTGCTCGCTCAGGCGGGACTCGCGGAGGCATAGGGGCGATGCGATTCGAGACAGGGCCACAGCAGACGCCATGACGTGGTTCGAGGCGATCGTTCTCGGGGTGATCCAGGGGCTGACTGAGTTCCTGCCGATCTCCTCGAGTGCGCACATCCTGGTGCTGTCGCGGATCTTCGGCTGGGGGGATCCCGGCGCGGCCTTCACTGCTGTCACGCAGATCGGGACCGAAGCGGCGGTCCTCATCTACTTCCGGCAAGACATCGCACGGATCCTGAGCGCCTGGTCACGCAGCCTGGTGCGCGCCGACGCTCGGGGCACGCCGGACGCCCGGCTCGGGTGGTACGTGATCCTCGGGACGATCCCCATCGTGGTTCTTGGCCTGGTGTTCACCGAGCAGATCGAGACGGTGGCGCGCAATCTGTGGATCACGGCGACGATGCTCGCGGTCTTCGGCGTGCTGCTGGGTCTCGCTGACAGGTACGGCCGCAAGGATCGCGAGATCAGCAGCATGACGACCCGCAATGCCATCGCCCTGGGCTGCGCGCAGGCGCTCGCGCTTATCCCCGGGGTGTCGCGTTCAGGCGCCACCATCACCATGGGGCTCACCCTGGGCTACACCCGAGAAGCAGCTACCCGCTACGCCTTTCTCCTCGCGATACCCGCGGTTCTCGGGTCGGGTTTCTACGAAGCCACGCGCATCGGTGACGATCCCCAGGTGGCCTGGGGGCAGACCCTCGTTGCCACCGCAATCGCCTTCACCGTGGGGTACGCCGTCATCGCCTGGCTGCTGCGCTACCTCCGGACAGGGTCGTACCTGCCGTTCGTTGCCTACCGACTCGCGCTTGCTGCGCTCATCGTTGCGTTGCTCGTCACCGGCACCATCACCGCAACGTGAGGCCTAGAGCCACCCGGACTTCTTGAACCCGCGGTAGAGGAGCAGGCATATAGTGGCCATCACGCCGAGGACCATGGGGTAGCCAAAGGTCCAGTGCAACTCCGGCATGTTGTCGAAGTTCATGCCGTAGATCCCTGCTATCGCGGTGGGGACCGCAATGATCGCCGCCCACGCGGAAATCTTGCGCATGTCCATGTTCTGGAGCAGATCCTGGCGCGCCGTGCTGGCCATGAGCATGGTCATCAAAGTCGAATCGAAACCATCTACCATGTCGCCGGCACGCAGGATGTTGTCACCGACATCGCGAAGAAAGGGATGCAGCGGGGGTGGCACCAGGGGCAGCGACCCCCTCGACAGGCGCTGGGAGTCAGGAATCAGGGGCTGCACCGCCCTGCGCATCTCGATGTTCTCGCGGTTGAGCCGGTAGATCCGGTTGGCGGCCTGGGAGGGGTGGTCCGAGAAGACCTGCTGCTCGATCTCCTCGATGTCGGACTGAATCGCTTCACCAACCTCGAGGTACTGCCGCGCGACGACGTCCGCGATCGCCCAGAACACCGAGAGCGGGCCTGTCGCGACGAGATCGGGTTGTGTCGCCAGTCGCGAAGCGACGATGTCGGTGTCCTCTGCCCTGCCCATCCGCATGGTGACGGCATACCCCGGTCCGAAGAAGCACGCGACCTGGCCGGTCTCGACATCAGATGTGTCGTCAACCCACTCCAAGACCTTCAACAGCACGAAGAGGCTCTTATCGGTGATGTCGATCTTGGCTCGCTGCTGACGTGATGTGGCGTCCTCGATGAGAAGGGGCTCCAGATGGAAGGTGTGAGCGATGAGATCCACCTCGGCCCTGCTGGGGTCAGCCAGCGCGACCCAGGTGAAGTCGGTCGGGGCGTGGACAGCGTCGCGGGCCGCTTCGAGATCCTGTTGAGTGGGCTCCGCCCCCGAGGGGCCCGATCGTGGGTCTAGGTGCCCGTCCCGATAGGTCCCCATGATCCGGATCACGTGTTGCCTCCCATGGCGGCGGCCGAGGGCCGCATTCTCCGATAGCGTCGCAGCATGCCGCTGGTCATCCTCGTCCGCCATGGTCGCACGCCGGCGAACGCTCAGGGGATTCTCGCCGGATGGACACCCGGCGTACACCTTGATGACCAGGGCGTGGCGCAGGCAGAGGCCGCTGCTGGGCGGTTGAGGTCCCTGTCGCTCAGCACCATCGTCAGCAGCCCTTTGGAACGGACCGTCCAGACAGCGGAGGCCATCGACCGACGCCAGCGCCGCGCGCCCGGTATCGCACTGGATGAGCGACTGGGGGAGTGCCGCTACGGCGATTGGACCAACCGACCGTTGGCGGAGCTTGCCAAGTCTCCGCTGTGGCGAACGGTGCAGGAGCGGCCCAGTGCGGTGACCTTCCCCGAGGGAGAGTCGCTGCCTCAGATGCAGGCGCGCGCCTTGGCCGCGGTGCACGAATGGAATGCACGGCTCGGCGATCGGGCGACCTACGCGATCGTCTCGCACGGAGACGTCATCAAGGCCATCCTCGCCGATGCGCTTGGCACGCACCTGGATCAGTTCCAGCGGATCGTGGTGGACCCTGCATCGGTATCGGTGATCCGCTATGGCGCACGGGGTGTGCAGGTGCTCCACGTCAATGACCGTGGGTCGGATCTCAGCAGCCTCGCGCGGACACGCAGGCGTGGACGGGTAGAGGGCACGGTCGGAGGCGGCTCGGGAGAGCGCTAGACGCCGTGCCCGGATACGGTGGCGTAGTGCCACGCCGTATCCACGACTATGTCGATCCGCGACGCTTCGTCGCGGGGACGGTGGGTCTCCCGGGTGAGCGGACGTTCTACCTGCAGGCGAGCGATTCCCGATCCGTGACGTCGGTCGCGCTGGAGAAGGCCCAGGTGGCGATGCTCGCGGACAGGCTCGAGCGCCTTCTTGCGCAGATGGATGTGCCCGACTCCGCCGGGCGCGACGACAATGAGCCGTTGTCCCTGCCGCTCGAGGAAGAGTTCCGCGTGGGTGCCCTGGGTATCGCGGGGCTACCCGACGACGGCTCGGGAGATCGCATCCTCATCGAGGCGCACGCACTCGGCGAGGAGGAGGCCGCCGAACCCGGCGACGACGACCCGGATTCCGCTGACACGCTTCGGGTGTCGCTGACGATGGATGCGGCGGCCGCTTTTGCCCGCCGAGCAAAGGCTCTGGTGGCGGCGGGACGTCCGCCCTGTCCCTTCTGCCTCCAGCCCCTCGACCCCGGTGGCCACATCTGCCCGCGGGCCAACGGATACCGGCGCCAACCGTGAGCTCGGTCCGAGAGGACGTGGAGGTCCTCCTCTCGCGTGGCGACGTCAACGTCGAAGGTCGACTGTGGGACTCCTCCAATGCAGCCCTGCGGGTGGAGTGCGTTGACGGCGACACGCTCGTACGCGCCGTCTATAAGCCCCGCAGCGGTGAACGGCCGCTGTGGGACTTCCCGACCGGCACCCTGGGGCGACGCGAGGTGGCCACCTACGTCGTCGACCGGGCCCTGGGCTGGGGCGTCGTCCCTGCGACCGTGTGGAGAGAGGATGCCCCGCTCGGTCCGGGCAGCCTCCAGGCGTGGGTCGAGGCCGACCCGCAAGATCCCCCGGTGGACGTCGTGGACACGGGCGCTGTCCCGGATGGCTGGCATGTCGTTGTGGAGGGTGAAGGTGCCCGCGGAGACCACGTCTGGCTCATCCATGAAGAGTCGCCGTCTCTGCGCCGTGTGGCGCTATTGGATGCGATCGTCAACAACGCCGACCGCAAGGGCGGACATGTGCTGCGCGATGGTCCCGGCGGCGTTGCGGGGATCGATCACGGGCTCACCTTTCATACCGAGTCGAAACTGCGCACGGTCCTGTGGGGGTGGGCGGGCACACCCATCGATCCACCCCTGATCCACGATCTCGTCCGCCTTGCCGAGGGCTGGCGCGCAGTGGGCGAGCAGCTCGAGCCCCTCCTCAGTCGGGCGGAGATCGCGGCCGCGGGCCAGCGCCTCGAGCAACTCCTGCGACACGGTGAGTACCCGGGCCCGGACGGCGCGTGGCCCGCGCTGCCCTGGCCCGCCATGTGACGGCATCGACTCCGGACCTCCTAGGCTCCGGGTATGGAGTCCTGGCCGAATCCGACCGTCCCGGCACTGGGTCCGGGCGGCCGGGCCGTCCGAGTGCGCGACACGTCCAGTGGCGAGTTGCGCCCCACGGCGCCCGGTGAGGAAGCGCGCCTGTACGTCTGCGGGATCACGCCGTACGACGCGACCCACATGGGCCACGCGGCGACCTACCTCGCCTTCGACACCCTCGTGCGCGCCTGGATCGATGCGGGGCATCGGGTGCGCTACGTGCAGAACGTCACGGACATCGACGACCCGCTCCTGGAGCGAGCGGTCGCGACGGGCCAGGACTGGCGCGAGATCGCCCGTCGTGAGACGCAGTTGTTCCGCGAGGACATGGAGTTCCTGCGCGTAATCCCCCCGGATGCCTACATCGGTGCAGTCGAGTCGATACCGAGCGTCGTGAAGTGCATCGAGGCACTCCAGGAGCGGGGCGCCGTGTACGACGTCGACGGCGACCTCTACTTCGACATCTCCGCAGACCCGCTCTTCGGTGGGGTATCCGGTTTGTCTCGCGAGGAGATGCTCGAGCTCTTCGCGGAGAGGGGTGGCGACCCGCTTCGCCCCGGCAAGCGAGATCCCCTGGATCCGCTGCTGTGGCGCGCTGCGCGGCCGGAGGAGCCCGCGTGGGATACGCCCCTCGGACACGGCCGTCCCGGATGGCACATCGAATGCGTCGCCATCGCACTCGACGAGTTGGGGATGACCTTCGATGTGCAGGGCGGCGGCCGCGATCTCATCTTCCCCCACCATGAGATGGGAGCGAGCCACGCCGAGGTGCTCACGCAGGCGCGACCCTACGCACGCGACTACGTCCACGCGGGGATGGTCGGTCTCGACGGCGTCAAGATGAGCAAGTCACTCGGCAACCTCGTCTTCGTGCACCGTCTGCGCGACTCGGGTGTGAGCCCGGGTGCGATCCGCCTTGCGGTCTTGTCACACCACTACCGCGAGGACTGGAGCTGGACCGATGAAGGGCTCTCCGCCGCGGAGGCACGCCTCGCGCGATGGGCCAGGGCAGCGGCTCTCGGAGCCGGCCCCCCCGCCGAGGCGACGGTGGCAGACATGCGCGCGGCTGTCTCCGATGACCTCGACACCCCCGAAGCACTCGCCGCCGTAGATCGCTGGGCGGACAACGCGATCACACGAGGGGGGAGCGATCCCTCAGCCCCGGCACGTATCCGCGCCGCTGTGGATGCCCTTCTCGGCGTACAGCTCGTGCCCTAGTCGCTGACTACGACGACTTCTCGTCGTGGCCGCCGAACTCCTTGCGCTGGGCAGACATCACCCTGTAGGCAAAGTCAGCCATGCCCTGGCTGTCGAACCGCGAGTACAGCGCCTCGGTGAGAACCGGTGCGGGCACACCTTCTTCGATCGCGGCGATCGAGGTCCAGCGCCCTTCACCCGAGTCGGACACCCGGCCGGAGAACTCCGCGAGGTCACCCGAGCGTGAGAGCGCGAGCGCCGTGAGATCAAGGAGCCACGAGCCGACGACGCTTCCTCGGCGCCACACCTCGGTGATCGCGGGTAGATCAAGCGTGTACTGGTAGTACTCGGGATGCTCCAGGGGAGCGGTCTCGGCATCAGCCTCGCGCTGCCGCAGCCCCGTGTCCGCATGCTTGAGGATGTTGAGACCCTCCGCATACGCCGCCATAAGGCCGTACTCGATGCCGTTGTGCACCATCTTGACGAAGTGGCCCGCACCGCTCGGCCCGCAGTGCAGCCAGCCGTCCTCGCCAGGCAGGAGCGCACCGGTGCGGTCCGCCGTACGCGGGGCGGAGTCGACGCCGGGTGCGACGGATGCCCAGATCGGGTCGAGGCGATTCACGGCCTCGTCGTCGCCACCGATCATGAGCGAGTAGCCGCGATCCAGGCCCCATACGCCGCCGGAGGTGCCGCAATCGACGTAGTGGATGCCCTGGGGGCGCAGTGACGCCGAACGCCGAATGTCATCGCGGTAGTAGGAGTTGCCCCCATCGATCATCGTGTCTCCACGGTCGAGCAGGCCGCCGAGCTCGTTGACGACTGCCTCCGTGATCGCACCCGCCGGGACCATGATCCACACGTTGCGTGGAGCGGCCATTTTGGCTGCCAGGTCCGCCAGGGAGTCGGCTCCCACGGCTCCCTCGGCGACGAGGGCGGCCACGGCTGCAGGGTCACGGTCATAGACGACCGCCGTGTGGCCGTCGCGCATGATGCGCCGGACGATATTGGCCCCCATCCGGCCGAGGCCGATCATGCCCAACTGCATCGGCTGTGAGGTCGTCATGGCCTCATTCCTCCCTCGGGTGCCCGCGGCGCGCGCGGGGTGAACACTGACCCATACCGTGTACGACCCCGCCACCGTAGTGCAAGGCTTTCCACATGAACTCCACGCAATCGAATGACCCGACCCTCGCCCCGGCATGGGCACGGCTGAGCGATCTGGCGATCGGACTGCAGGGCCGGGATCTCCGGGGACTCTTCGGCGATGAGCCGGATAGGGGACCCGCATGGACCCTGGAGGCTGCCGGACTTCGTGCCGACTTCAGCAAGCAGCGCATCACCGGTGAGGTGACGTCGGCCCTTCTCGACCTGGCGCGTGAGCAGGGCGTCCTCGCCAAGCGAGACGCGATGTTCGCGGGCGAGCACATCAACGCGACGGAGGACCGAGCAGTCCTGCACACCGCGCTCCGGCTTCCCCCTGGTGCGACGCTCGAGGTAGACGGTGTCGATGTCGCGGCGGAGGTGCGCGACGTCCTGGAGCGTATGGCGGACTTCTCCGACCGGGTGCGGGACGGTCGATGGACGGGTGCGACCGGTGAGCGGATGCTCAACATCGTCAACATCGGCATCGGGGGATCAGACCTGGGCCCTGCGATGGCCTACGAGGCCTTGCGGTTCTACTCCGACCGCGACATGACCTTCCGCTTCGTCTCCAACGTCGACCCGACGGACATCACCGAGGCCCTGCGCGGCCTCGACCCTGCCCAGACGCTCTTCATCGTCGCTTCCAAGACGTTCGGCACGCAGGAAACCCTCACCAATGCCAAGGCCGCACGAGAGTGGATCGTGGACGCACTGGGCGAGGGTGCCGTGGAGAAGCACTTCGTGGCGGTGTCCACGAACGCCGAGCGAGTCACCGCCTTCGGCATCGACGTCGCCAACATGTTCGGCTTCTGGGACTGGGTGGGCGGCAGGTACTCGATGGACTCTGCCATCGGCCTGAGCACGATGATCGCCATCGGACCCGGGCGATTCCGGGAGTTGCTCGACGGCTTCCACGCCATGGATGAGCACTTCCTCCGTGCGGCTCCCGAATCAAACCTCCCGCTGCGGATGGGCCTGATCGCGGTCTGGAACAGGGACTTCCTCGATATCCCCACCAACGCGGTGCTTCCCTACGCCCAATTCCTCTCCCGTTTCCCCGCCTATCTGCAGCAGCTCACCATGGAGAGCAATGGCAAATCGGTGCGGATCGATGGCGCGCCGGTGGACTACAACACGGGGGCGATCTACTGGGGCGAGCCCGGGACGAATGGCCAGCACTCGTTCTACCAATTGCTCCATCAGGGCACCGAGATCGTGTCCTGCGACTTCATCCTCTTCGCGCAGGCCCTGGAGCCTGTATTCGACATGCAGGACATGCTCGCCGCCAATGCCCTCGCACAGGCGGCCGTGCTTGCCTTCGGCCGTACGGCCGAGGAGGTGCGGGCAGACGGCACGCCCGAGGAGCTGGTGCCACACAAGGTGATGCCGGGGAATCGGCCTTCGACCTTCATCCTCGCCGCACGGCTGGAGCCGCATGCCCTTGGCGCGCTCATCGCACTGTACGAGCACAGTGTCTTCGTCCAGGGGGCAGTGTGGGGAATCGACAGTTTCGACCAGTGGGGAGTCGAACTCGGGAAGGCGATGGCCAACTCCATTCTCCCGGACCTACAGGATGCCGACCGACCCCTCGACCGTGACTCCTCGACGGATGCCCTCATCCGGGCCTACCAGTCCCTGCACGCACAGGGCTGATCGAGTAGGCCCGGCGGGACGGCCAAGCCGCCCCTGTCGGGCAGGTCACCCGCCGTCGGTGCCCCTGCGACGCAGATATCTCTCGAACTCGCGGGCGATGGCCTCTCCACTGGCCTCGGGGAGGTCGGTCGTGTCGCGCGCCTCCTCGAGCTGCCGCACGTAGTCGGCGACCTCCTCGTCGTCAGC
>JBMOIL010000006.1:0-30398 GCA_049317345.1 Candidatus Nanopelagicales bacterium | reverse complement strand
CCCACCGTTGGTGGAGATGGCCAGGCCACCGGTGGTGGCCGCATACACAGTGCTACCGACGACATACACCCCGCTCACGGGGTTGCTGCCCAGCCCGTCAGCGGTGGTGCGATTAGTGAACGTCAATGCGGACGCCGCGCCCACACGACCACCGACAGTCCTGGCCGGCGACGCTACCCCCGCCATGTCCACCGGTCCCCGCCCAGGCGCCGGAGTCGCGGCCACCACGGTGTGTGGCGATCCCACCAGAAGCCCGACAACTATCGCCAGGGCACCCGCAGTTCCCACCCAAGGCCGGTATCCATCTCGCATCGTCGACATCGCCGGCAACTCCTCAGACGGACAGTAGAAGCCCCCGAGCACGCGACACTAGTCGGCATTCGATGGAAACGGTAATGGTCAGTCTTCTTCCACGCCTCGCGTGAATCTCTTGCGGCGCTGCCCCTGAAGTCACCGCACGAGCGACAGCGCTACTCCCACAAAGTCACGGGACACCCTCCCTACCCCGCGGAGTGGAGCGAGGGGCACATTCCCTACCTTCGACTGAGCACCAGTGAATGTCGCCGACGTTCACCGCACGGCACTCACAACTAAAGGCGCGACTCAGGCTGTGCGGGGCAGTGAACTCGGCTGCACCGCGACCGAATCCCAGGGCACCTACTTCCTCACCACTGATCTCGGCCCGATGACGGACTATCCGGATGCGCTCTCCGCTGCCCGAGACCTCCCTCGCCGGGCTGGTGTTATTGCGATTCCCCAGCAGGCGCTGTGTGATCACGCAGGTGTAGGCGACCAATACCTGCGGTGGGCCTACTGCAAGCGCCCGCAGGTATTGATGGAAGCCCTGGACCGACTCGCGACCCTAGGCACCTAGCGACCTTGACCGCGCGCTTTCAGCCATTGGCCTCGCTGACGGAATGTAAGGGACTCATCTCACGCAGCGCTCGACCGAGTCGCGTGAGGCCTTCGCTGAGGCGCTCTTCCGACATGGCAGAGAAGTTGAGGCGAAACTCATGGGTGCCACGCGTTTGGTCGACATATGCAACCGGCCCTGTCACGATGCTGACACTCTGCTCCAAACTCAATTGACTCAGTCGGCGGCTATCCATTCCCTCAGGAAGAGTCACCCAGACGAAGAGTCCGCCTTCCGGAACTGTCCACCGAGATCCGAAAGGAAGAATGTCGGGAAGCGCAGCTAGGAGGATGTCGCGGCGGCGGCGATAGGCATCGATCTGCAGATCCAGGTAGTGACGCCACTGTCCTCGGGCGAAGTAGGTGTTGATGAGCAACTGCGATGTCGTGGGAGGGCAGAGATCGGCACATTGCTTGCCGACATCAACGGCCGCCAACACCTCCGGTGGCGCGAGGAGCCAGCCAACCCGAAGGCCCGGGCCTAGGATCTTGGAGAAGGTACCAAGATAGATGACATCGGAATCAGGATCCATGGCTCTGACAGTCGGGAGGGGGTCTCCCTCGTACCGAACGAGACCATAGGGATTGTCTTCAATGATCGGTAGCTCGAGATCCGCGGCGATGCTGAGCAATCGTGCGCGCCGTTCCAGCGACAGCGTCTTGCCACTTGGATTTTGGAATGTCGGCACGACATAGATGAACTTGACCCGCTTACCTTGAGCGCGCAAAGCCTTGACGGTCGGAGGAATCTCTTCAACAAGGAGACCCTGCTCATCCATAGGTATCTGGACAACCTCTGCCTCGGCGGCGCGAAGCGGAAGGATGGCACCGGGAAAGGTGGGCCCCTCCGCGATGACCACGTCGCCAGGCTCAAGGAATGACCGGCACAGCAGATCCAGGCCCTGCTGAGCTCCCGTGGTGATCATGATCTGGTCGGCCTCAGCGCGGAGGCCCTCCGCCGCCATCACCTCAAGAGCGCATTCCTTGGTCTTCGCAAGGCCCCGCGTGGGCCCATACTGAAGCGCAAGAGGCGAATTGGTATACGCCACCTCGCTCAGCAGATCCGCATGCAACTCAGCTCCGAAGAGTGACGTGTCCGGGAGGCCCCCGGCAAGCGAGATCAGGTCCGGGTCTTCACTGAATGTGGTCCACGTCGGAATTCCGGCGATGCGCGACGCCATGAGGTGGCCGTAGCGATACGTCATGTGACTTGAGTTGTTAGCACCATCATGTCGCGGCCACTCCGACATTCTGTGCCCACGGCATTGAGGTCGTGTACATATTGAAGTCGTTGAACCTGATGCCGTTGTTGATGGCCATGCCGTAGTTGGGCCAGTAGATCGGGACGTAGGGCAGTTGCTCCTGTGCGATCTGAGCCACCCGCTTTAGGCTCTCAATGCGCGCATCACCGAGTTGACTGGCCTGATCCGTCAGCAGTTCATCAACCTCCTTGTTGCTGAAGTAGGCGAAGTTGTATCCGCCCGGCTCCGCAGCTGACGTCGGGAGGATGATGCCGAGGTAGTCCGTGGGATCGGGAACGACAGGATTCAGGCGGACGAGCCACAGGGCCTCGACCTTGTCGCTGTACACCTCCGTGTTGTAGGTATCGACGCTCACTTGCTCGATATTCAGCGTGACGCCTATCTGCTTCAGGTTCTCCGCGAGGACCTGCGAGATCTTCACGAACTCGGGGTCATCCGAGGGCACCTTCATAGAGGTGGTGAAGCCACCCGCATGCGCGGACGCGTCGAGTGATGCCTTGGCCGCCGCCAAGTCAAAGCCATAGGCAGGCAGGCTCGACAGGAAGGAAACAGCACCCTCAGGGCCAACAAGCGGCTTCCACTGATTCGGGGTGGACACCGAGGTCGCCGGAATGCCGCCTCCATTGAGCAGGGCCTGGACCAACCCCTCGCGATCGAAGCAGTGCGCGAAGGCCTTGCGCACGTTCAGATCGTCGAAGGGGCTCACTCGCACAGGAAAGCTGAGGAATGTTGAAGTTGAGTTCTCGCAGGTCCCCACCAGGACATTCTCCGTTGTGGACAATTGCTTCGCGGAAGTGAGCGAGATTCCAAAAGTACCTGCCACCCCGTTGTCGGAAAGCGCCAAGCGCAGCGTGTCTGGTGCAGTGATCACTTGGAGCTTCACTGACTGCGCCTTAGGCATGGTTCCCCAGTAGCCCGTCCGAGCGGTGGCCGTGAGACCCGCGTCCGGTGAATGGTCGCTTATGGTGTAGGGCCCCGTGCCCATCACGCCTGTGCCGGGCGCCCCGAGATCAAGCCCAGCAGCCTCACCGAACGCCTTCTGGTGGATGTGAACGAACATAGCCAGGTAGGGGAAGGTCGGATCGGGCGACTTGAGGGTGATGGTCACCTGATTAGCACCGGTCTTCTTGATCGAATCGAAGTTGAAGAGGAAGTACGACAACTGTGACGCCAATTCCTCATCAAAGTGTCGCTCCCACGACCAAATGACGTCCTCGGGCGTTAACGGTGACCCGTCGCTGAAGGTAGCGTCCGAGCGGAGGTCGAAAACGAGTTCCTTCTGGTCCGCGGTCGTCATCGTAGCCAGCCACGGCACCAGGTTGAGATCCTGGTCGACGACCAAGAGGGGTTCGAGGGCTAGGAGCATGGCGGGCAGTGCCACGTCGCGAAAGTCTTTGGCAAGGTCAAGCGAGGGGATACTGCTGGCTAGACCCCAGTTGAGAACTGCTATGGGTTCGTCGGTGACCTGACCCCCGACACCATCCGGGTCTACCGGGGGGGGACCAAGAGTTGCGGAAGAGCTCGCGGGGGCCGCGGACGATGATGGCGAGCTTCCGTCGGACGGTGAACAGGCGGCGACCAGGGCCGCGGATACACCGACCATTGCAAGGCCCGAGGTGCGCAGGAAGCCGCGGCGGGACAACTCTGCGATGAGGCTCGGATGGTGCTCCATGGGTCCTCCAAAGTCCGCCAGCCGGGTCTCGCCGGGGAGGCACATCAAGGTCTAGAACGGCACTCTAGCCGCTGCTGGGCCAAATTTGCAACCATAGTTGGAAATTTTTCTACCACTGACTACCATCGTTGAGTGGAGAGGCCGTCTGTGCGTCGCGCTGGACCGGAGGATGTGCGAATCGTCGCCCGCCTGCTGGCCGAGTTCCGCGCCTGGCTTGGTAGGGCGACACCCAGCGAGGACTTCTTTGCCGAGCGCATCAGCGAGCTCGTTGAATCCGAGCAGCATGAAGTTCTCGTCGCCGACGCCGTCGCGTGCTGCGTCTTGTCCTTCCGTGCCTCCGCGTGGTCTCGCGGCGGAGGAGTCTGCTGCATCGAGGACCTCTTTGTGCAACCACAGGCTCGGGGCGCAGGAATAGGAGCCTCCTTGGTCACGGCCGCCATCAACGCCGCAACGGGCCGACGCTGCTACCGCGTCGAGCTCGACGTCAGTCGCGCAAACGAAACTGCCGTTGCTTTCTACGACGGCCTCGGCTTCCGCTCCCGTGATGATGACTACGGAGCCGATAACCTCGTCATGCGGCTCGACGTGGCCCAATTGAATCACTATCCCACCTAATGTTGGTGAAACACCCCACGGTTGGCCGCCGGCCGCCTAGTCTGGCGCCGTGGCATCCGCAGGTCGCGACGATCTACTTGACGTTTCCCTCGGCCTTCCTGCGCCCACCGACCCCAGTGCTCAGGTGCCGCCGCGAGACGGGAGCTACGGACACGGGGCCGCATGGAGGGCGGTGCTACGTCGGCTCGGCTTCATGGCCGTGGTCCTGTTGCTCTTGTCGATCGGCATCTTCGCCCTCACCTACCTGGCTCCCGGGAGTCCCGAGGAGTCACTGACCGCTGGACGCCCCGTTACGCCGGAGGCCCTCGAATCACTTCGGGCGCGGTACAACCTAAACGACCCACTGCCCGTCCAGTACGGGACTTGGGCCGTGCGTGCGCTGACGTTGGACTTTGGCGAATCCTTTCGCAGCAACGAGTCCGTGACGACCCTCATACTTCGCGCATCCAGTCTCACTCTGCAACTCGTCGCCTTTTCATTCGTGATCGTGCTTGCCGTCGCGATCCCGCTTGCGCTCTTGGCAGCGACCCGCCAGCGCTCCTTCATTGACCGCAGTATCTCTGCAGCTGCCGTCATGGGTATCGCAGCGCCGCCCTTCGTGGTGTCCGTCTTTCTCCTCTATGTCTTCGGCGTGCGGCTCGGCTGGTTCCCAGTGTTCGGCCCAGGTGACGGCTTCGTGGATCGCATCTACCACCTCACGCTGCCCGCAATCGCGCTTGCGAGCGCCATGATCGCGCTCATTCTCAAAGTGACCCGAGCCTCGCTCATCGATGTATTCGACCAGGAGTACATCACCTTTGCGCGAGCCCGCGGACTCGGTCCTCGAAAGGTCCTCCTGACCTACGGGCTCCGGAACGGACTTGGAGCAGTGGCGACGGCGGCCGGCCTGACACTCGCAAGCCTCCTTGCGAGCACTGCGCTCGTCGAGGAGTCATTCGCGATCCCGGGACTCGGCGCCCTGCTGGTCCGTGCCGTAGAAGAACAGGACCTTCCCGTGGTTCAGGGCGTCGCGCTCACTCTCGCAGCCGCGATCCTGCTTGTCACCTTCGTCACCGACATCCTCTATGTCGTACTCGACCCTCGACTGGAACTCGAGGACGCCCTCACGTGAGCAGGGCCACCGGACTGGATGCACGTCCCTCTCACCGCTCACTGGCGAGGGACGCCGTCAAGTTGCTCCGATGGATCCCGTCTGTCATCGTCCTGGGCGTTATCACCGTGGCCGTTGCATGCGCCATCTTCGGCCCCGTCATCGCTCCGCAGCCCCCAGAGGCTCAGGACCTGCTCCTGGGAGCGTCTCCGCCTAGCCCGCAACACCTTCTCGGCACCGATGATCTAGGTCGCGATGTGTTGTCGAGACTGATCGTCGGGGCACGGACCGCAATCGTCGGACCATTAGCCATCGCGGCGGGCGCGCTGATCCTGGGATCCGCAATCGGCTTGGTCGCCGGCTTCCGTGGCGGGAAAGTTGGCAGCTTGCTCATGCGCACAGTCGACTTGATCTACGCACTACCCGCTTTTCTCGTAGCGATTGTCCTTGCCGGAGTCATCGGCGGCGGCTACTGGTTTGCTGTTGGTCTCCTCGTTGTGCTGTTCTGCCCCTTCGACGCCCGCATCGTGCGCGGAGCCACCTTGCAGCAGCGTCGAATGCCGTATGTCGAAGCGACGCGCCTGCTCGGGATGAAGCCGTCTGCCGTTCTGCTCAAGGAGATCTGGCCCAACGTGCGGCCCCTTGAGTTAGCCAACGCGTTCTTGAATTTCGCCTTCGGTCTCGTCTATTTGGCGTCGTTGGCCTTCCTCGGAATCGGGGTCCCCCCGGGGGTACCCGATTGGGGCCGAATGATCTCAGAAGGCCTGGGCTATATCGAGCTGAACCCGTGGGGCGTGCTTGCACCCGGCCTTGCCATCATTCTCGTCGCCGCCTCTGTCACCCTGATCGGTGACCGCCTTGAGGAGCGACTGGCCGACAGCGGGAGGACGGTGTGACGGCCGAGCCCATCATTGAGTTGCGCGAACTCAGCATCAGCGCGCGCGACCGGCTCCTTGTTGATGGCGTGTCCTTCGATGTCTACCCCGGAGACGCCATCGCGATCGTCGGAGAATCGGGCAGCGGCAAGTCCCTTACTACCCGAGCAATCACAGGTCTCCTCGCTCGTGGACTTGAAGTATCAGGTTCCCTCAAGATCGACGGCCAAGAGTTCATCGGTGCATCTTCGCGTATGTGGCGAGAGATCCGCGGTCGACGAGTCGCCCTCATGCCTCAGGATCCATTCACCATGCTCAGTCCGCTGCGCACCGTAGGCGCACAGATTCGTGATGGTGCGCGAAGGGGCCTCACAGATGCCGAGATTGAAGAACGTCTTCGCGAAGTGGGGATCGATGACGCTGCCGTGATGCGCAAGTACCCGTTCCAACTGTCCGGTGGCCTGCGACAGAGGGCGGGCCTCGCCGCCGCCCTCGCGGGCGATCCCGACGTTCTCCTCGCCGACGAGCCATCAACCGCGCTGGATGTCACGACTCAGGCGAAGGTCCTGCGACTTCTCGGACGGCTGCGAGCCGAACGAGGGCTAGCTCTCGTCATCATCACTCACGATCTCGGCGTTGCCTTCTCGGTCAGCGACCGCACGCTCATCCTCTACGGCGGATCGCTCCTCGAATTTGGACCTTCTTCCACGCTGGCCCGCGCAAGCCGGCATCCCTATACACGTCGCCTCATCGAGTGCGAACCAACGATCGACCATCGCAAGGAGGACCTTTCAGGCATACCCGGATCCGTTCCCCGTGCCGACGACGTTGTCCACCAGTGCGCCTTCGCCGACAGGTGCGACCTCACCGTGGATGCCTGCCTCTCAAGACGACCACCACTCATCAGCGTCGGGACCGACCATGCCAGCGCCTGCCTGCGTCATGAGGATGTGCTCGCCTCCGAGCAGTCTCCTGGTCGTTCCGGCACAGCGAGCGACCGTGTCCCGGACAACTTGCAGCGTCCCGTTCTCATCGTCGACTCGGTCACTCGTCGATTCGAGGCTCGGCGCGGTACGGCAGGGGTCGTTGCACTTGACTCCGTGAGCCTCGTTCTCCATGCGGGGGAGTCGCTCGGCGTTGTCGGAGAGTCCGGCTCAGGCAAGACCACGTTGTCTCGCCTCATAGCAGGGCTGGATGTGCCCAACAGCGGCACGATCTCGTTTCCCGAGGTGACGGCGAGCTCAGGCGGGCCGCGCCCAGTGCAGATTGTCTTCCAGGATCCGTCGGCGACCCTCAATCCTGCTCGGAAGATCGGCCCCATGTTGGCCGATGCGCTCAGGGCAGCTGGGCTCGCGAGCGACAAGGACGCCATCGCGGACCTCTTGGCACTGGTCTCACTGCCCGAAGAGTACGCGGAACGCAAGCCCGCTGCCCTGTCAGGAGGAGAACGCCAGCGAATTGCCATCGCGCGTGCGCTGGCCCCTCGACCCCGTGTCTTGCTCTGCGACGAGCCAGTTTCCGCGTTGGACGTTTCCGTACAGGCGCAGATCCTTGACCTCATCCGCACGGTGCAGCAGCAACAGGGTGTAGCCCTCATCTTCATCACACATGATCTAGCGGTCGTGCGCCAGGTGTCCGACCGCGTCATGGTGCTGCGACACGGTCAACTCATTGAGGAGGGCACCACGGCGTCCGTTCTCGACCATCCACATGCGGAATACACGCGAGAGCTCATCGCCAGCGTTCCTCGTGTCTAGAACACCCTTCAAGCGCTCCTCACGTCCGGCGCCGCTCTCCGCTACGGTCGTGCTGTGGCCGACACCGATTCGAGTTCCGGTGAGGACGTGCTTGCTGCCCTCGGGGCTGCCCGCATCAATGGGGTCCCCGGTGTCACGATCAAGCACCTATCCCAGGCAACCGGGCGCGATCGCAAGCTCGTCACCCGCATCCTGGAAGACCTGGTCAACCTTCACCTGGTTGAGGCTCACAAGGGCCATCGCACATTCGCCCTGAGCTGGGACTTGCGGACCCTCGCTGCACAGGTGGTCGATCGACGCCTCGGCGTCCTTGGCCAAGAGACCGTCGATCGCCTGTCCAAGCAGACGCGTGAGAGTGCCTACCTCGTCGTTCGACAGGGCACACACTCCATGACCATCGCTGAGGCAATGCCCGACCTCGGCGTTCGAGCCGCCTCCTGGCTAGGGCGAAGTCGTCCCATCTCGCGCGGCGACGCGGGGCCCATCCTGCTCATGGACCTCTCGACACTGCAGATCCGGGAACTCCTGGGAGCCGAGCCGTTGCCCCCCGTCACAGGGAGGAAGGCGCCGCGCACGGTCGCCGGGCTGATAAGACTCGTCGATCAAGCTCGCCGGCAAGGCTGGTGTGTTCTCACAGACCAAGCGGAGGCCAACGTGTCGTCGGTGAGCGCCCCCGTCATGGGGTTCGAGCGAGACCTCAGAGGCGCTCTCGTGGTTGTAGGCCCATCTCCGCGGATCACGCAACGAGTAGATGAGCTACGCAGGCTCGTCGTTGACGCTGCCGGATTCCTGTCCAAGAGCCTGGGTGGCCAGCCGTTCATAGGAAGCGCATCGTGACCGCACGCACGAACATTGGGAGGCGCATGGAGATTCTCTCCGTGCTCCTCGAACACGAAGCCCGGACCGGTAGGGGCCTAGGCGTCGTGGGCGTGGCCGAGGCCGTGAGCCGGGAGAAGAGCCTCGTGTCCCGAGCGCTTGCGGCGTTGCATCGGGACGGCATGGTCGAGCGCGATCCGGACACCATGGAGTTCACGGTTGGTGACCGTCTGCTGGCGATCGCGGCGGGTGCCGGAGACCCCGTGCTTGTCGAGGTCGCCACGCCCTTCGTGCGACAGTTGGCGGAGAGAGTAGGCGAGCGTGCCAGCCTCCTTATCGAAAGGGAGGGGCAAGGCATCAACCTACAGACGTCGGTCGCAGACGTCAGTGTCCAGGCAGTCGCCTGGCGCGGACGTTCGACCCCGCTCCACTGCACCGCATCAGGGCGGGTCCTCCTGATGGAACGAAATCGGGAGGAGATCCGGGCGGCCATCGGTGATGATCCCCTTCCTCTCGCCGGGCCTCGGGCGCCAAGAACATTTGCCGACTACTGGACGAAGATCGAGCAGGCACGCACAGATGGGTATTCGATCTCCGATGCGGAGTTGGACCCCGACATCATCGGCATAGCTGCCCCCGTGCGACGAGGCAGTAGCGGCCCGGTGATCGCCGCCCTAGCCATCACCGCACCCGGCTTCCGGCTCCGCCCATGCATCCCGACGGCCATCGAACTCGTCGTCTCGACGGCCTCCGCCTGCAGCGAGGCCCTCACGCCGTAGGGCACTTGCACTCCCGGAGCCAGACGGGGTAATTTACGCAACTAATGATGCAAAAACAACCCAAACCGACTTTCGGAGACTCCCATGACCCTGCGTATGCCTGCTCAGTGGGCGCCTCATGAACGTTCACTTTTGGGGTGGCCGTGCAGGGAGGCCATGTGGCGCGAACACATCGGTGACGCTCGACGCGAGACGGCCGCCACCGCCAACGCCATCGCCGAGTTCGAGCCTGTGACCATGGTCTGCGCGACGGACCAGCAGGCTCACGACGCTGCTCAGTTCCTTTCGGCGAATGTCGACATCGTCGTCATCCCCATGGACGGCTCCTGGCTGCGAGACAACGGTCCTATCTACGTCACCGAGGGTGGGTCACGAGTCGCCAGGCACTATCGATTCAACGGGTACGGCGAGTACCAGGCTGTTCGAGAGAAGGATGCTCGCCTCGGCCAGACGCTCGCTCGACATCTTGGGGACGACGTCACGCCTGTCGACTTGTACCTTGAAGGTGGTGCCATAGCCGTGGACGGAGCTGGGACCGTCGTGGTCACCGAGTACTGCCTGCTACATCCCAACCGCAACTGGCATCTGACGCGAGAAGAGGTCGACCGAGCCCTGCGCGAGAGCCTTGGTGCAGATCGCGTTATCTGGCTGCCGGCCGGCCTCGTGCAAGACCGCGGCCCCGGCCACACCGATGGGCACACAGACCTCTTCTTTCAGTTCACTGGGGTAGGCCGCGCGCTCCTCAACGCTCCCACCGGACCGAACGACGTCAACTCCGACGTCCTCACTCAGGCCAGGGACATTCTCACGGCCGCCGGAATCGAGATCGTGGACGTCCCTCTCATGCCTGAATTCACGCACAACGGGGAAACCATCATCGCGCCGCACCTGAATCTCTACATTTGCAACGGTGGAGTGATCGTGCCTGTCAGTGGAGCTGAACCCGATCAGGACGATGAGGCCCTGGCCATCATCGCGGCGGCACTGCCCCTCCACCAGGTCGTCCCCGTACACATGCGCGCGCATCCGACTCTGGGGGGCGCAATTCATTGCATCACTCAGCAGGTACCCGTGAAGGAAGCGTCATGATCCACCAGCAGGAAATGCTCACATCCGCCGAGCAGGAAGCACTGGCCCAGAGACTGCTCGTGGCGGCGGATCAGGGCCAGGGGATCGAGCCCCCAAGCAACGACATCTCCTACACATTCGCCGACGCTTATCGCATTCGCCGATTGCTCGTGGATAAGCACCTGGCGCGCGGCGCCCGAACGGTGGGACACAAGATCGGCTTCACCGCAAAGGCCATGCAGGAGATGTACGGCATGACCGGCCCCGACTTCGGTCAGCTCCTGGACTTCATGGTCGCCTCAGGGGATCTTCCTGTCCCGGTGAGCGACCTGTCGGACACCCGTGTCGAGCCCGAGATTGCCTTCGTCCTCGCTGAACCGTTGCGCGGCCCCGGTGTGGGTATCGAAGAGGTGCTCCAGGCGACCCGATATGTGATTGCTGCCATCGAGGTCATTGACAGCCGGGTGGGAGCGGTTCGTGCGCGGGCGGTCGATTCCATCGCTGACAATGCCGGAGCGGGCCTATTCGTCCTCGGCGACCGGCCAACGCCCCCTCGTTCCCTTGATCTAACCGATATCGCCATCTCCATGGAGGTGGACGGTCAGGCGTTGAGCGGCACCAGCAGCGACGTCATGGATCATCCCGCTAACGCAGTGGCGTGGTTGGCCAACAAGCTGGTAGAGATCGACGGAATCGGTGGATACCTAGAAGCGGGAGATGTTGTCCTGTCGGGCTCCGCTACTCGGTCGGTAGAAGTCCGTGCAGGTTCGCGCCTTGAGGCACATTTCGGTCCACTCGGCGACATCCAGCTGGACTTCTCATGAAATTGGTCACCTACCGAGGAGCCGACGGAGAGCGTCCCGGAATTCTGCATGACGATGGGCAGGTAGTCGACACAGCTCGGGCAGCCAGCCGAGCGGGCATCGAACTGCCGGATCGATCCCTCACCAACCGGGATGTCGTATCCCTCGACGGACCAGCCTTGACTCGGCTGGCTTCAGCCGCCGAGGACGAGTCGCCGGTCGACTTCACGAGCCTTGGCCCCCCTGTCACCAACCCCGAGAAGATTGTCTGCCTCGGCTTGAACTACATCGACCACGCCGAGGAGGTTGGCGCAAGCCCTCCCGCGAGCCCGATGTTCTTCGCGAAGTTCCCCAACTCTCTAGCCGGCCCCGCAGACGACATCGTTCCACCGCGCACGACTCGACAGGTGGACTACGAGGCGGAACTCGCCCTAGTGATCGGGCGTTCTGGGCGTTACATAGATCCTCGGGATGCCTGGTCCTATGTCGCTGGTGCGATGGCACTCAATGATGTGAGTGCTCGAGATCTGCAACTTGCGAATCCCCTGTGGACGAGCGGGAAGGCAGTCGACACCTTTGCGCCGTGCGGCCCTGCATTGGTCACCCTGGATGAACTTGGCGATCCGCAGAACCTGCGGATCGGGACCCGAATAAACGGCACGACCGTCCAGGACGGCACTACCGCCTCGATGATCTTCCCGATTCCCACGATCATCTCCTTCCTGTCGGAAGTCATGACACTGCGCCCTGGCGACATCATTGCGACTGGGACGCCAGCAGGTGTTGGTGTGTCGCGTAATCCTCAGTTGTTCTTGAGCCCCGGCGACATCGTGGAGGTCGAAATAGAGCGCATCGGCATTCTGTGCAATCGCATTGCCTCCGCGGAGAGTGCTCATGGCTGATCAGTATCAGGCGGTTGTCATCGGTGGAGGCATCGTCGGAGTGAGCGTGCTCTATCACCTCGCGCACAGAGGGTGGACTGATATCGCTCTTGTGGAGCGCTCCGAACTGACCGCAGGTTCCACGTGGCACGCCGCCGCTGGTTTCCATGCGATAAATGACGATCCGCGCCTGTCATCACTGCAGCACTACTCCATCCAGATGTACGAGAAGATCCAGGCGGAGTCCGGCCAGAGCGTAGGACTGCATCGCACCGGTGGCCTCAGCATCGCCACTTCACCGGAGCGCTGGGAGTGGTTGAAGGGTGAGTGGGCTCTCTTCCAGACGCTCGACATGGAGGCCCGACTAGTCGACGCAGACGAGATCGCAGCCATGTGTCCCATCGTCGATCCGCAAGGCATCGCGGGGGGCCTCTGGGATCCGCAGGAAGGGCATCTTGATCCCCACGGTGCCACCGTGGCCTACGCGCAAGCTGCAAAGGCGCTCGGCGCAGAGGTCATCCTTCATAACCGTGTCCTCTCCATGGCCCGTGTCGCCGACGGATGGAGGCTGGAGACGGAGAAGGGCCCGATCTTCACCGAGCACGTGATCAATGCTGCGGGCCTCTGGGCACGACGCGTGGGCCGCATGGCAGGTGTCGACCATCCGCTGGTACCCATGCAGCACCACTACCTCGTCACAGAACCAGTCCCCGAAATTGAGGCGCTCACCTCGGAGATGCCCGCAGTCACGGATCTCGAGGGGTTCACCTACTTGAGGCAGGAGCAAGACTCGGTGCTCCTAGGCGTGTACGAACGGGACCCACGGCATTGGCAGGTTGAGGGTGCGGAGTGGGACTACGGCATGGTGCTGATTCCAGAGGAGATAGAGCGCATCAGCCCCGAACTGACGATCGGTCTCGAGAGATTTCCCTCGCTCCAGGACGTCGGCATCCGCAAGTGGGTCAATGGGGCACTCACCTTCACACCTGATGGAAATCCGCTTGTGGGACCCGTTGCGGGAGTGCCCGGCTATTGGGCTGCCTGCGGATCCATGGCGGGCTTCTCCCAGAGCGGCGCGATCGGATTGGCCTTGGCCAACTGGATCGTCGACGGTGATCCAGGCGGTGACGTCTTCGGCATGGACGTCAGTCGATTCCTGCCGCACGCACGAGAAGAACGATACGTCCTGGACACAACGGCCCAGTTCTACGCGCGCCGCTTCGTCATGGCCTACCCCAATGAGGAACTGCCCGCTGGACGCCCGGCCAAGACCACGGGGGCGTACGACCTGCTCGCTGAGAAGGGCGCGGTATTCGGACAGATCGGCGGCATGGAAGTCGCTCAGTTCTTCTCAGTCGATGGTCCTGGGTTCGTCGAGCCCCCGACCCTCCACCGACCCGAGGGCTTCGCCGTCGTCGCTGATGAAGTTGCCTGCGTGCGTGAGCACGTAGGAGCCTTCGAAACTGCCGTGTACGCGCGCTATGAGGTTGCCGGCCCTGGAAGTGCGGAGTGGCTCGACTACCTCCTGGCCAGTCGACTTCCCTCAGTGGGACGCATTCGCATCGCGCCCATGCTCAATCACCGCGGACGACTGATGGGCGACCTGACGGTGAGCCGCATCGACGAGGACCGATTCTGGCTCGTGGGTTCATATGGCATTCAGGATTGGCATATGCGCTGGTTCGCCGAGCACCTGCCGACTGCCGGCGTGACGATCCAGAACCTGTCCGACCAGTGGGTGGGGTTCGCAGTGTCGGGGCCCGACTCACGTGCGGTCGTCAGCCAACTCGCCTCGACCTCGGTTCAGCACGGGGATATGGGACCGCTGAGCGTGCGCGCCACCTCCGTAGTCAATGCACCCGCAATGCTTGCGCGGCTGTCCTTCACGGGCGAGCTCGGCTACGAGATCAGTGTCCCTGCAGCACATCAGCGCTCCCTGTGGCTTGCGCTTAGCGAGGCCGGTGCGCCCTACGGACTTCAACCGTACGGCTTGCGTGCGTTAGACAGCCTGCGCTTGGAGAAGGCGTATGGAGTCTGGGGTGCGGAGTTCACGCCCGACTTCACGGCCGCCATGTCTGGCCTGGACGAGTTCGTCGCTGTCGACAAAGGTGACTTCATCGGTCGCAATGCGGTCATCGACGAGACTGACCCGGCCGAGAGACTTGTACTGCTCGCCATCGACGCGACCGACGCCGATGCCCTGGGCAATGAGCCAGTGTGGCTAGGCGACGTCAAAGTTGGCTACACGACATCCGGCGCCTATGGCCACACAGTAAGACTGAGCCTCGCGTTTGCGTATGTACGTACGAGTGCTCTAGACGAGGCAAGCGCTGACGGTAGTGGCTTGTCTGTCCACATCATGGGGGAACGCCGACCGGCACGAATTCTGCCGCGGGCGCCGTACGACCCCGATGGCCAGAGGATGCGGCTAGCCGCGGCCCGACATGAGTAGTCACCTGGGACCTGCAGTCGTCATCGGAGCCGGCGTGATCGGCTGCTCCATCGCATGGAGCCTCGCGCAGCGTGGACACGACGTTACCGTGATTGACAAGGGACCTGGGCCGGGAAGTGGCTCGACGTCCGCATCCTCAGCCGTCGTGCGCTTCTCCTACTCCACGCTCGATGCGGTCAAGTTGGCGTGGGAGTCCGCACTTCTTTGGGATCGGTGGTCCAATTATTTGGGCGTGGACGACCCCTCCGGCTACGCCCGACTCATCCGCACGGGCCTGCTGATCCTGGACTCTCCCATGACCCGCCTCGACATGGTCCAGTCGCACTTCGACGAGGTCGGCGTGCCCTACGAAGCCTTCACTCCAGAACAACTCGCCGACCGCTACCCCCAGTTGGACCTCGGACGCTTCTTCCCACCGCGCACCCTTGATGACCCGAAGTTCTGGGATGACGGAACCGGGGTCCTCGGCGGGTACCTCACACCCGATGCCGGTTACATCGATGATCCGGCGCTGGCAGCCCACAACCTCATGGTCGCCGCCAGTCACCATGGCGCCACGTTTCGCTTCCGAACGCGCGTCGAGGAGATAGACCGAGCCGAAGACGGGGTCCACGGTGTCAGGCTGGATGACGGCGCGCACCTGCCCGCCGCCGTGGTCGTCAACGCTGCAGGCCCCCACTCCCGTCAGGTCAATGCCCTGGCGGGACTCGCCAAAGCTCCTGGGATCCACACCCGGGCTCTGCGCCAAGAGGTGCACTCCCTTCCGGCACCCGTCGACTTCACCGATCCCCACCAATCCGTCGCCGTCAGCGATTCCGACCTGGGTACGTACTTTCGCCCTCACCTCGGGGAGACCCTCATCGTCGGGGGCGTCGAACCCGAGTGCGACCCCCTCGTGTGGATCGAAGACGCCGATGACTACGTCACCGCACCCACTACCGTCGCGTGGGAAGCACAGACAACACGGCTCGCGAAACGAGTACCCTCTCTCGCCGTGCCCGTCCGCCCTAGCGGCGTCGCTGGACTGTATGACGTGGCTGACGACTGGATGCCCGTGTACGACCGTACGGATCTCCCTGGCTTCTACACGGCGATCGGAACGAGCGGCCACCAATTCAAGAACGCGCCGATGATAGGCCCGCTCATGGCCGACCTGATCTCTGCCTGTCAGGGAGGTCATGACCACGACTCCTCCCCCATCCAGGTCACCGGTCCCGTGACCGGGAACGCCATCAATCTGGGGCACTTCAGCAGGCGGCGCAGTCAGCATTCAACGACGAATAGTGTCCTGGGATAGCTCAACAACGACGAGAGGAGAGGCTCATGACGGTGGTGCGTGCGGCCCTGGTCCAGACCAACTGGACGGGTGACAAGGAGTCGATGATCATCGCCCACGAGGAGTACGCGCGACAGGCGGCGGCCCAGGGAGCGAAGGTCATGTGCTTCCAGGAGTTGTTCTACGGCCCGTATTTCTGCCAGGTGCAGGACGCGAAGTACTACGAGTACGCCGAGTCGATTCCCGGCCCCACGACCGAGCGCTTCCAGGCGCTGGCCGCCGAGCTGGGCATGGTCATGGTCCTGCCGATGTACGAGGAGGAGCAGCCCGGCGTTCTCTACAACACCGCCGCGGTCGTCGATGCCGACGGGACCTACCTCGGCAAGTACCGCAAGAACCACATCCCGCAGGTGAAGGGCTTCTGGGAGAAGTTCTACTTCCGTCCCGGCAACCTCGGCTACCCCGTCTTCCAGACCGCCGTCGGCCCCGTGGGCGTGTACATCTGCTACGACCGCCACTTCCCCGAGGGCTGGCGCGCGCTCGGCCTCAACGGCGCGCAGATCGTCTTCAACCCCTCGGCCACGCACCGCGGCCTCTCGGCGTACCTGTGGAAGCTCGAGCAGCCGGCCTCGGCCGTGGCCAACGAGTATTTCGTCGGCGCGATCAACCGCGTCGGCATCGAGTCGGAGATCGGCGACAACGACTTCTATGGCACGAGCTACTTCGTCGACCCCGAGGGCAAGTTCCTGGGCGAGCCCGCCGATCCCTACCAGCCCGAACTCGTCGTGCGCGACCTCGACATGGACCTGCTCGCCGAGGTCCGCAACCGCTGGGCGTTCTACCGCGATCGCCGCCCAGACACCTACGGCGACCTCACCCGCGCCTGACATGTGAGTCCAAAGGTGACGTGCCAGTTGCCACTCATCCTCCTGCGCGCGTGATCTTGCCCGGAAACGGACGGCAAGTGGTCGTGGTCCTTACCCGCGGATCCAGTCGAGATAGATCAATCCGGTTGAGCTGCAGCAAGCCAGCACCACCCAGCGGAATCTCCTCCCCGCGGGAATCGACGAACCGGCCACCGAGTGCCCGAACCATGCCCGTGCCGCCATCTGTGGAAGCGCTCCCACCGAGGCCGAGCACAATCTCGCTGGCCCCGAGATCAAGGGCAGCGCGTACCGCCTCGCCAACACCGAAGGTGTGAGCACCCATGGGATCGCGATCGGATGCCGACCTGGGTGCACCACCCGATGCATTAGCGACCTCGACCACCACCCGGGACCCGCGCTGCGCGATCACGGCGGTGGTCGGTCTCCCTGTGGCCCCGGTCACCTGTATCGCGTGTGGCACGTACCCGGCCCTGACCGCTGCGTCGACAGTCCCGTCCCCGCCATCAGCGATGGGGCAACGAATGACCTTCGCCTCCGGGAGCGCAGACTCCAGACCCCCGGCGAGCGCATCCACCGCGCGCTCTGCAGACACGGAGCCCTTGAACTTGTCGAGGGCCACCACAATGCGACCCATTTCCCCTTGTCGGGCGGTAGTCATATCCATAGACTAACGAAATGACAAACCCGGATCGCTCCTACGCCATCGCTTGCATCCCAGGCGATGGCATCGGCCCCGAGACGGTCGCAGCAGCACGTCGGGTGCTGGACGTCGTCGCCGACGATGCGGGATTCCGATTCGAATGGCAGGAGTACCCCTGGGGGTGCGACTACTACCTGGCGACCGGATCCATGATGGACGAGGACGGCTTGAGTGCACTCTTGAGCGCCGACGCGATCCTGCTCGGGGCGGTGGGGCGTCCGGATGTCCCCGACCACATCTCACTGTGGGGACTGCTCATCCCCATTCGACGCGGCTTTGACCAGTACGTATCTTTGCGGCCCGTCCGCCTCCTCGACGGAGTTGACAGTCCCCTCGCAGCCGGACGGGATCGACTTGACGTCGTCATCGTCCGCGAGAACACGGAGGGTGAGTACTCCGAGATCGGAGGGCGGATGTTCCGTGGCCGTCCCGATGAAATGGCCATACAGGAGGCGGTCTTCACTCGGATTGGCATCGAGCGGATCACGCGATACGCCTTCGATGTGGCCCGCACACGCACGGGGAAAGTCGCCTCGGCGACTAAGTCCAACGGCATCATCCACACCATGCCCTTCTGGGATGAAGTGGTCAGTGAGATTGCGGCCGAATACCCCGATGTCGAACTCACGCGCTACCACGTCGATGCACTCGCGGCACTACTCGTCTTGAATCCAGAGCGATTCGACGTCGTGCTGGGGTCCAACCTCTTCGGCGACATCCTGTCTGACCTGACCGCTGCCCTCGCAGGAAGCATCGGCATCGCCCCCTGCGGCAACATCGATCCCAGCCGGCGGTTCCCATCGATGTTCGAGCCCATTCATGGCTCGGCACCGGACATCGTCGGTCGTGGAGTGGCAAATCCCATTGGCCAGATCTGGAGTTCCGTCCTCATGCTCGAGCACCTCGGTGAGGAGTCGGCAGCGAAACGGCTCGAGCGCGCCATCGAGTCGGTCCTAGCGTCAGGTGTGCGCACTCCGGACCTTGGTGGAAGCCATGGGACCAGCCAGGTCACCGACGCCATCATCTCCGCCTACGCGGCGGCGGAGACCAAGTAATGAGTCGACCCTTCGCCGATTTTGATCGCGTCGATGTCGACATCGACGGCGTCAACATCCATGCGCGTGTCGCCGGGGTGGGTCCCCCTCTCCTGCTCCTGCACGGCTATCCACAGTCGTCGTACATGTGGCGACATGTCGCGCCCCTCCTCACCGAACGCTTCACGATCATTGCCTCGGACCTTCGGGGCTACGGAGACAGCTCCGCTCCGCAGGACGACGACGCCCACGTGACGTACAGCCGCAGAACTATGGCGGCAGACCAGGTGGCTCTCATGTCCAGCCTTGGCCATGAGCGGTTCGCCGTCGCGGGCCACGATCGGGGCGGGCGGGTCGCCCACCGCATGGCCCTCGACTTCCCCGAGCATGTCGAGCGACTCGCCGTCCTCGACATCGTCCCGACCCTGCATATGTTCGAGAATGTCGACGGCGAAATGGCGCAGACGTACTTCCACTGGTTCTTCTTGAATCAGCCTGGAGATCTGCCCGAGCGCCTGATCACGGCCGACCCCGAAGGCTGGATCGCGAGTCGCTTCAGGAGCAGGACATCCGGGGCCTGGCGCCAGGAGCAGGACGCTTTGGACGAATACACAAGGTTCTTTCAAGATCCCGCTCACGTCGCGGCTACGTGCGCCGACTATCGGGCTGCCGCCTCAATCGACCTTGAGCACGACCGACACGACCGCGAGCTCGGGCACCGCATTGCTTCCCCAATCCTGGTCATGTGGGGTGAGTCCAGCTACGTCGGGCGCAACTTCGACGTCGCGGACGTCTGGCGGACCTACGCCGACGATGTCACAGCGATGCCCATGGCCAGCGACCACTACATTCCAGAAGAAGCTCCAGAGGGCACCGCCCGCGCGCTGATGAGTTTCTTCAGGGCGGAGTCGTCGCCGTGATGCCGGATCACGACGCCCTGGTCGAGTGGCTGAGGGACCTCGTGGAAGTCGAGACTCCGTCTGGCGACATCGAGGCGCTGGATGAGGCATTCGCCGTCCTCGGTGCTCAAGTAGAGAGCGCCTTCGGGCGACGGCCGATCATCTCCCGGGTGAGCGGCACGCCGTACCTCTATTTGCCCGCCGTCGCGCAGCCCTCGGTGCTGGTCATCGGGCACCTCGACACGGTCTGGCCACGTGGCACTCTCGCGGAGATCCCCTTCACCGTGATCGACGACGTAGCGCGAGGGCCCGGGGTGTTGGACATGAAGGCGGGACTCGTGATCGCGAACGCCGCCGCAGCCCACTGCGAGATTCCCGAACACATCGGACTGCTCGTCACGGGCGATGAGGAGATTGGGTCACCTATCGGTCGAGGGCTGGTCGAGAACCACGCACCCGGGCACCTCGCTGTGTTCGTCCCCGAAGCTGCTGCCCCTGGCGGTGCCGTCAAGATCGCGCGCAAGGGGGTGAGCATCTACCAACTGGCCATCAACGGCAGAGAAGCCCACGCAGGACTAGAGCCTGAGCGTGGGTTGAACGCCACGGTCGAGATGGGCGCGCTGATCGGCGACCTTGTGGCACTTCAGGACGCGGACCTTGGGACGACCGTGACACCCACAAAGGCCAGGTCAGGCGTGACCGGCAACACAATTCCGTCGGATGCTCTGCTGCACGTCGATGTGCGCGCCTGGTCCCAGGGTGAGCTGGACCGCGTCGATGACGCCATTCGCGCCAGAGTTCCCCACATCGTTGGCACCGAGTTGATCGTGCATGGTGGAATCAACCGCCCACCCCTGGATCCCCACACGTCAACGAGGCTGGTCGAACTGGCCGAGGAGGCGGCCGCACAGGTCGGCATGAGCCCACTCGTCACAGCGAGCGTGGGCGGAGGATCGGATGCCAACTTCTGTGGGGCTCTCGGTATTCCGACCCTCGATGGAGTCGGCGCATGCGGAGAAGGGGCCCACGCCCGCCACGAGTGGGTCGACGTACCCAGCCTGAGCCTGCGCGCGCGTTGGCTCGCACGCACCTGGGAGTTGGTCGTCGAGAGAGGGCTGGACGGCTGACGGTGCTTCACGCTCCAGCGGCGCTGTTGCTCTCACCGATTCGTTCGACGGCATCGAGAATGGCGTTCAGGCCCACCGTGAATGGTTGCGGATCATCGAACATGAGCAGCAGTGGGGCCGCCTCGACGAGATGCGGGAACTCTTGAGGATCCAAGACCATGGAGCCTGACTTCATCTCGATGTAGTCCTTGGCCCTCAGATTCACGTCTAGGCAACTCATTGCGGCCTCAAAACTCGACATGGCGCGGATGTAGTTGCCGATGACCCTCAGGTAGAGCACTGCTTGCTCTGTCGTGAGACCCGCTTGGCTCAGGGCTGCCAGGGTGAACTCGACGTTGACAAACTCCCTCGTACGATGAGTGGAACGAACAGACATGTCATGGGCGAAGGGGGCATATCTCAGGTAGTGCTCGCGGACGCGCGTGGCAAGAAGCACCAGGTCCGCTCTCCAGTTGCCTGACGAGACGACCTCCGCTGAATAGGACCGAGCGCGAAGGGTGTCGATGATCTCAAGGAGCAACTCGTCCTTGTCGCGAAAGTGGCGATAGACGGATGTGGCATGCGAGCCCAGCTCGTCACCGAGGGCCTGGAAGGTGAGGCCGTCCAGCCCATCACGCTCCACGATGGCAATGCCCGCCTCGATGATGACGGACTTGTTCAGGGTGTCCCTGGGTATGCGCGTGCGCCCTGGGGTCGGCTTCCCCTTGCTCGGGCTCCGGCGCGCGACCGTCGCACTGGGCTCTTTCGCCGCTCGGTCCTGGGTAGGCACGGTCGAGACTCCCCTCGTGGCTAGCCCCACAGTGTAGGCCCGGGGCTGCAACGAGAAAGTCAATCTCCAAGACTACGAATTTGTCAATCTTGCTTGCATTGTCTCTCGGGCCACCCTACGGTCAGGTAATTCGTTCATCGCCGCATGTCGGCCAAGGGAGGACCTCGTGTCGTCAACTCATTCACTAGGGCGGAGCCGCCTTGCCATTGTGCTGGTCGCTGGCGGCGCGGCCGCGAGCCTCGCGCTCTCCGCGTGCTCTTCAAGCTCTTCGGGAGGCCCATCCTCCTCGTCAGCAGCTGCCCCTACCTCGACCTCGTCCGCCAGTGCGACGACGGCCCCGGTACTGCAGCAGGGAGGCACCGTCGTTATCGGCGCAGAGCAGGAGCCTGACTGCATGGACTGGATTGCCAGTTGTGCGGGCTCCATCTGGGGCTCCTACATGGCCCAGGTGACAACGATCCCCGTCGTGTTCAACGTGCGTGAGAGCGGTGAAGACTGGCTGCCGCAGGCGTCAAGCATCATGGCAGCCGAGCCGGAGGTCAGCGCGGGGCCGCCTCAGACGGTCACCTACACACTCAATCCGGAAGCGGTATGGTCGGATGGCGTGCCGATGTCCTCTGCAGACCTGAAGTACACGGCCTTGCAGATCCGCGATGGCAAGGACATTCTCGATAAGACCGGATACAACTTCATCGCCGACATCGAGACGCCCGACCCTCAGACAGCAGTCGTCACCTTCACCGAGCCCTACGCGGGCTGGAAGGTCCTGTTCAGCGGAAGTTCTGGAGTCCTGCCCAGCCACATCCTGGAGGGCAAGGACCGAGCCGCGCTCATGGTGGACGGGTATTCGTGGAGTGGCGGCCCGTGGATCATCGAGTCGTGGGAGAAGGGCCAGTCGATCACGCTCGTGCCCAATGACAACTACTGGGGCGAGAAGCCGAAGCTTGACAAGGTTGTCTTCCAATTCACCGCGGACACGGCTGCAGCCTTCCAGGCGTTCAAGAGCGGTCAGCTCGACGCGCTCTACCCCACACCGCAGCTCGACGCGATTGACCAAATAAAGGCGGGTCTGCCTGGAGCACGTGTGCAGGTCCAGGCAGCCTCAGGCAACCTGGAAGCCATCTGGATGAACAACGCGCGTCCCGGACTCGACAGCCAGGCTGTCCGCCAGGCGCTGAGCTACTCGATCGATCGCGCGGCCATCGTCGAGCGCGTCTACGGACCGCTCGATGTCAGCGAGCCAGCTCAGAGCTTCTATCCCCCGATCCTGTCTGCCTTCGGAGGTCAGGACTTCTCCGTCTACACACTGGATCTCGCCAAGGTCGACGAACTGATGACAGGCGACGGCTGGGCCAAAGACGGCGAGGGAATCTGGGCGAAGGACGGTACCCAGGCGGCGTTCACGATCACGACCATCGCGGGCAATCTGCGTCGCGAGCTCATGCAGCAAGTCCTCCAGCAACAGCTCAAGGCCGCCGGCTTCAAGCTCACCATCGAGAATGCCGACGCGCCTGACCTCTTCGGGGTCATCCTGCCGGACGGCACCTTCGACCTGGGGCTCTGGACGCTCGTGACGACGTTCCCGGATCCTGGGCTGAGCTTTGCCTTCGATTCCAACAGCATTCCCAGCGAAGCAAACAAATTCTCGGGGCTCAACTACAGCCGGACGAACGTCCCAGGACTCAACGAGGTCCTGATCACGGTCGACGTGGCAACGGATGAGGCAGCGCGCCTGGCGGCAACGCAGGAGGGGGACAAGATTCTCGCCGACTCGGCGACGTCTTTGCCCCTCGCGGCAGTCCCGAACGTGCTGCTGACCCTGGAGAAAATCGGCGGCCCGACCTCCATCAACCCCTCTGAGGGGCCATTCTGGAACCTGCAGGAATGGGGCTTGGTCGCCAACTGAGATCAACGTGTGGGCTGGCACCGATCCTGATCGGTGCCAGCCCACACGGCATCCCGGAGTCTGCACGGCGTTGAGGGAAGGGAGGCGTCTCACAGGTGCTCAGTTTCGCCGTTCGCCGCCTGCTCTACTCCATCCCGGTCATCCTGGTGGGAAGCTTCATCCTCTTCTGGGCCGTCCGAAGCGCCTTCGATCCCCTCGTCAAAATCCGTGCGATTCGCGACCCAGAGGTCATCGCTCGCGAGACGGAACGCTTAGGGCTGGACCAGGGCATCATCGTGCAGTACTGGCGCTGGCTTACCGGATTCCTCACCGGCGACTGGGGAACAAGTAGTCGCACGTCCGGCGATGTGCTCCCGATGATCCAGTCGGCGCTCACCGTGACTCTGCAGCTCCTCATCTGGAGCCTGATCTTCGCCACCATCGCCGCAGTCCTCGTCGGCGTATGGTCGGCATTGCGCCAGTACTCGCCATCCGACTATGCCCTGACTGGGCTGGCCTACGTGGGTCTGGCTATTCCCGCCTTCTGGTTTGGACTGATCCTCATTCAGTTCCTTGCCGTGTGGCCTCAACAACTGCTGGGCTGGTCGGAGCCCCCGTTCTACTTCATCGGACTGTCGTCTGTGGACGAGGAAGGAAGTCTGCTCGATACGGCACGCCACATGGTGCTGCCCATCCTTGCCCTCACGGTTGGCCTCGTTGCCGTCTGGAGCAGGTTCACTCGCACCTCGATGCTCGATGCACTGTCGAGTGACTATGTCCGGACAGCCCGAGCAAAAGGAGTGCCGCAACACCGGGTTGTAATCAACCACGCCCTGCGCAATGCGTGGGGGCCGCTAATCACGGTCATTGCCATCGACTCCGCACTTCTGATCGGCGGCCTGCTGGTCACAGAGCAGGTCTTCTCGATACCGGGCATGGGCAGGCTCTTCCTGGATTCCCTCCTCGCAGGGGACGTCTTCGTGCTCATGCCGTGGATGCTGCTGGTCGCCACGGCCGTGATCCTCCTGAACTTCCTCGCCGACATCGCGCACGCTCTGCTCGACCCCAGAGTGAGGCTCACATGACTCCTGTCGAGCAAGCGAATCAGGCCCCAGCGCCAGCACCCGGGAAGGCAAAGCGTCCGAGTTTCTGGCGCCGCTTCCGCCAGCACCGACTGGCAGTCATCGGCATGGTGATCTTGGCCATCCTCTTCGTGTGCTGCTTCGCCGCACCGCTCATCGCCCCGTACCCCAAGGACCAGCAGGACCTCCTGCTTGGTCCGACGCCGCCAAGCGCCGAGCACTGGCTCGGGACAGACGAATTGGGCCGGGACTACCTGACCGAAATCCTGTACGCCGGGCAGGTTTCGCTTCTCATCGCTCTTTCCGTAGCGATCCTTGCCACTGCGATCGGCGCGCTTGTCGGCGCCATAGCCGGCTACGAAGGTGGCTGGGTCGACGACGTCTTCATGAGAGTCACCGATCTCTTCCTCATCGTCCCTGCCATCGCACTTCTCGCGCTGGCCCTCGAAGGATTCGGACGCAACCTCGTATCGATCGTGCTGGTGCTAGCCCTCATCGGCTGGACCTATATGGCTCGCGTCGTCAGGGGTCAGGTGGTTTCCCTACGCGAGCGCGAATTCATCCAAGCTGCGAGGGTCATCGGTGCCACGAAGGCCCAAATCCTCTTCCGGCACGTGTTCCCGAATCTGGGTGGGGTTATCGCCGTCAACATGGCCATTGCCGTTGCCGGAGCCATCCTGATCGAGTCCACCTTGAGTTTCCTCGGCTTCGGCGTACAGCCTCCACAGACGAGCTGGGGAAACATGCTGAGTCAGGCATCAGGATTGATCGGCACTCCGAAGGTCTACCTGCTGTACTTCCCCGGACTCTTCATCCTCGTGACCGTGCTTGCCGTCAATTTCGTCGGCGATGGTCTGCGCGATGCCCTGGACCCCCGATCGAGCGCGGGGCCACGGTCCCAAGGAACGCCATGAATCCCTCTGACGCATCCGCAGATCCCCTCTTGCGGGTGTCGAACCTCTCCGTCTCATTTCACACGCGCGAGGGAGAAGTCCAGGCGATCAGCGACGTCTCCCTGACCATCGACAGGCGCGAGTGCCTGGGGGTCGTCGGAGAGTCCGGCTCGGGCAAGAGCCTGACAGGGGCCGCGATCATGGGGCTCCTGCCTCGGAATGCGGTGGTCAGCGGGTCCATTCAGTTCCTCGGCCAGGAATTGATCGGAGCCCGTGAAGCAGACCTCCGGCACATTCGCGGGCGCCGCATCTCATTGATCTCCCAGGACGCCCTCACTGCACTGAATCCGGTCCACACCGTGGGGAAGCAGATTGGCGAGGCCATTCAGGTACACGACCGGACCGTCTCTCGCGCCGCGCTGCGTCAGAAGTCGATTGACCTCCTGGGCCTCGTCGGCATCCCCGATCCATCCAGGCGCGTAGACGACTACCCTCACGAGTTCTCCGGCGGCATGCGACAGCGCGTGCTCATTGCGATGAGCGTGGCCAACGAACCAGACCTCATTATCGCCGATGAACCCACGACTGCTCTCGATGTCACCGTCCAAGCTCAGATTCTCGATGTCCTGGCTCGCATCCAGGATCGAACGAGTAGCTCCATCATGCTGATTACACACGATCTTGGTGTCGTCGCAGGCGTGGCCGACCGGGTCGTGGTGATGTACTCCGGGCGTCTCATCGAAGAAGGCGATACGGACAACATCTTCTACGACACCGCACATCCATACACGCGAGGATTGCTCGCTTCCCTGCCGCGGCTCGACGCTCGAGATCGATC
Organism: Candidatus Nanopelagicales bacterium; assembly: GCA_049317345.1. Taxonomy (GTDB): domain Bacteria; phylum Actinomycetota; class Actinomycetes; order S36-B12; family S36-B12; genus Mxb001. Next base: position 4,026 of record JBMOIL010000006.1, on the reverse strand, counting down.
AACTCCCCTGTATCGGATTCAGGGCTTCCAGCCGTCTCCTGCGGAGCGTCCCAGCGGGTGCTCATTCCACCCCCGCTGCGACGTCGCCATGGCGGGCACGTGCGATATCGAGCTGCCCGCGCGCCATAAAGTCGGACCCGACCACTTCGCACGCTGTCACCTCGTCGCCTCCCCTGGGGAGTCCTCGTGAGCCCCGTGCTGGAAGTACGCGATCTGGTCAAGGAATACCCCGTGAGAAGTGGCATCCTGCGCCGCCAGACGGGGGCCATTCATGCGGTCAACGGGGTCTCGTTCAACCTGGAGCGCGGCCAGACTCTTGGTCTCGTGGGAGAGACCGGCTGCGGCAAGTCGACCCTGGGCCGCTGCGTGGTCAACCTCGTGACTCCGACATCGGGATCCGTCCTCCTCGACGGCCAGGACCTCCACACGATGTCCAAGCGGGATCTGCGTGCGGCCAGGCGGCGAATTCAACTGGTCTTCCAGGATCCGTATGCCTCACTGGACCCACGACAATCAGTCGAATCCATCGTCTTGGAGCCTCTGCAACTGCATGGTCTTGCGGGCCGATCTGATTCGAAGCGAGCATCCGAACTCATCGACCTCGTGGGACTTAGTCAGTCCGTCCTGAGGCAATACCCTCACGAACTGTCGGGAGGGCAGCGCCAGCGCGTGGGCATCGCCCGGGCGCTCGCGCTGGAACCCGAGGTGGTCGTGCTAGACGAGCCCGTCAGTGCACTCGACGTCAGCGTCCAGGCCGGGGTGCTGAATCTCCTCGAGGAACTACAGGCTCGGCTCAACCTCGCCTACCTGTTCATCGCCCACGATCTCGCCGTGGTCCGCCACGTGAGCCATGAAGTAGCGGTGATGTACCTGGGACGGATCGTGGAGATGGTCGATTCAGACACCCTCTACACATCACCCAAGCATCCCTACACGAAGGCGCTCATCTCGTCAGTTCCCGTGCCGGATCCCCGAATCGAGCGCACACGAAGCCGCATCCTGCTCGAGGGAGACCTGCCGTCGCCGGACGCTATGCCCGCAGGCTGTGCCTTTCGAAGCCGTTGCTGGAAGCAAACAGACATCTGTGCGACCAACCCAGCCCTGGTGGGTACGGGCGCGCACCTTGTCGCCTGCCATCATCCCGAACCGTCCTAGTGTGGAGTTGTCTCGAACATGTCGACCTCAAACCAGCGCCTGAGCCGCGCGCACACCGCCTCAGTAAGAGCTGTCCGTGGCCCGCTGGACCTGGAAGTCGTCCTTCGACAGGAGGAGGAGGGGCTCTCGCTGTGGGTGCTCCGAGGGGGCAACGGCGCCCCTGAACTAGCGCCCTTCGACCATGCCACGCTGGCCACGACGCTCACTCCTGACGGCGCCCACATCCTCGAACTGGACGACACCACAGGTTCTGAGCTCGGTCACCTACACGCTTTCCCGATCGGCGGAGGACCCGGGCGTGACCTCACCCCTGAGCGAGACACCTACACGATCCGCGGCATTGACTGCGCGCTAGACAGCCGGAGTGTGCTCATCACAGGAGCGGACGAGTCGGGCTTCTTTGCGCTGTTGACGAGTATCGATGACTCCGAAGCAGGGCGCGTGATCTTCCACTCACCGCATGAAGCGTGGTCGGGCTTACTGTCGGCTGACACTTCGCTGGCGTCCATCGACACAACCGACCATAACCCGGGTCTTCGCCGATTCGCCGTGACCGTCGTTTCTACCGCCACAGGCGAGGTCATCGCCACCCTTTCGGACGGTCCCAGCGGTCCGGTGCGCGCCGTGCGATTCGCTCAAGAGCATGGTGATCACCGGCTGTTGGCCTACTCGGAGTTGTCAGGGTTCGCGCGTCCGGTGGTGTGGGATCCGACATCGGGCGATCGAGTCGACATACCCCTGGCAGATCTCGTCGGTGATGTGATCCCTCTGGACTGGCACTCACCCACAGGAAAGGTCCTCCTCGTGCACGTGGAGCGAGGGGTGCATCGCCTCCTGGAGCACGACTTGTTCACCTCCACGACCACGACGATTCCTCACCCCCCTGGCGCCTACTTTGAACCCGATGTCGGATCCGAGTTTCCTCTCATATGGGCATCCCACTACACCCACGATGGAGCACTGAGACTCGTCCGAAGCACATGGGATGAGCCCGTTCACATCCTTGAGACCCGCGACAGAGCCACCCTCTCGGTCAGTCTGCCCGCCGATGAAGTCCCCTCCGGGGCTACCTTCACCTCTCACGATGTCGTGAGCAGGGATGGGACGATCCTGCAGCTGTGGGTGGGACTGCCGGCGAATGTAGCTGAGGCTCGCGGCACGATTCTCGGCCTGCACGGTGGACCCAACCTCGTGACCGTGGATCGCTATGACCCCATGGCGCAATCCTGGATCGACGAGGGATGGATCTATGCGTCATTGAACTACCGCGGCAGCGTCACCTTCGGACGCGACTTCCGCGAGAAGTACTGGGGGCGCGTCGGGGAGGGCGAGATCGAGGACATCAGTGCAGCGGCTGACTGGCTCGAGGCTCAAGGCCTGGCGGCGGCCGGGTCCATCTTCATCACGGGCGAGTCGTACGGCGGATACCTGACACTCCTGGCACTCGGCCGGATTCCTGATCGTTTCGCGGGCGGCTTGGCTCACGTGGCTCAGGCAGATTGGGTCTCGGCCTATGCCGACATGAATCCTGCGCTCCAAGCCGCGTGGCGCGGCTTCATCGGCAGCGACCCCTCGGTGGATCTCGAGCCGTGGCGGCGCGCTTCTCCCATCGCCTATGTCACCTCTGTGCAGGCGCCCGCGTGGCTCAACCAGGGGATGTTCGACACTCGAACACCCCCCAGGCAAGCGCAGCACTATGCGGATGCCCTGAGTGCCAGCGGTGGCGACGTACTGCTTGACTGGTTTCCCAGTGGGCACATGCCGACGGGTCTCGTCAGTATGCGGAGGGACTACCTCCGCATGACCCAACTCACTGATCGCGCGCTCATCGGCGAACGATGGGACCAGGCTCCTCCCTTCACTCCCTGATGGCATTCACGAGCAACTCCGAGTCCCGTCACTCACCCCAGCGATTCATTGCACTTCGTGCGAGCGCCTATGCCGCCCTGTTCCCATGTCGGGCGGGCAGGAACGCTGCTGTGACCAGAGCTCCGATCACCACGGCTGCGACAGCGACCCAGCAACCGGCACTCAGACCGCTGACGAAGGCATCCGTCGCCGACGACATGAGCACTTGTGACACCTCGGGAGGTGCCTGAGTCACCGGCTTCCTGAAGCACGGGATCCTCAAGGTAGGCAGCTTCACCCTTACCGACGATGCGCTGCGCAATCTCGAGCCAGTCGCGGATATGGAGGTACTCCTTCGCGGTGCGCCGATCCATTACAACCGGACCATGTCGCGCCGAATGTCATCATCGAGGCCCTTCTTCAATGCGCCGTATGTGATCACGTCGACATGCCGACCGAGGACCTCCGAGAGCAGACTCGAGAAGGCGACAAGGTCGCCGATCTGCGTTCCCCGAGGAGCGCGAACGACGAGGTCGATATCCGATTCCGGTCGGGCTTCCCCCCGAGCCACCGAGCCGAACACAGCCGGATCGCTAAAGCCCTGCTGAGCCGCGAGTTCCTTGATGATGGGCCGCGCAGCATCAAAGACGAGATCCGGCGTAACCTCGCGCACGCGCTCCGACGACTGCAGCAATTGGCTGATGGCCGGCTGGGACACTCCCAACTCCGCGGCGATGGCGCTCTGTGTTGCGCCGGTCGCGGCCATGGCGCGCACTGCCAAAGCCCGACGCAGGCGAGCGGCCGCCTCATCCCGCCGCGCCTGCTCAGCGCATCCCGCGAGTCCCATAAGGTCATCTTATACCTCCTCATGGCCGAGGGAAGCCCAGGTCATCGCCAGATCCCGCGAATCCCGTAACTCAAGCCAGGGACCCAGCGGGCGCCTTGCGCGACCGGTCACTGACCAGGTGCGCGCAGTGGGCCCGAGCACCCCCGGCACACTGGGCGCATGTCGGAGGACGTGCG
>JBMOIL010000005.1:0-35642 GCA_049317345.1 Candidatus Nanopelagicales bacterium | reverse complement strand
AACGGTGAGGCTGGTAAACCTTGCCGATGCATTCTCTCATGCGACCTCTCCTTGTTCTGGCAGCCTCCGTTGCCCTCACCGCTCCGTTGGTTGTTGCGCAACCGGCTCAGGCCGCAGCGCACAGCCCATTGAGCGAGCGCGGTTTGGCGAATTCCTCGCTCGGTGCAGGTGATATCCCGCGATGGATGTCTCGTGGGACCACGCCGGTGGCCCGGCAAACATTTGCCAAGGGCAGCCTTGCTGGTGCGCCCGGAGTGTGTGTGGATCAGAATGGCGAAGCTGTCCAGGGGAGGCAGGCGCGTCAGGAGATGACTTCAACAGTTGCCACGCGGACCAGCAAAGAGATCGGGTCTTACATCTACCAGTACCGCACACGCGAGGCGGCGGTGCGCGCGTGGAGCCAGCTCAATTCGCTTGCGGTGCAATGCGAGGGACGGGTAGAGGTCGATGTGGCGGGTGACGGGATTGCCACCAGGATGGTGATCAACACCGAGGTAAATCAGACCCGAACCCTCTTCGGCACGTCGGGCCTCACACTGTTCCTCGATTATGACTTTGTTATCGAGGCCTTTGACACGGAATTCGCCTTTGTCGGTGACTCATACGTCAGTTACTACCTGGCCGGCACGTCCATCGTCGGTGTCGCATTCTCCTCAGGTGAAGGAACCCGGGGCGTAGGTCGCGTCACGCGAGGATTCGTCGACACCATGTCGATCGTGATCGCCCAGCGATTGGAGCGCCGGTCACTCCGCTGATGAGGGCTCCGGCGTGTACCGTACGCGCCATGGCGAAACTCATCGTGACCGACGAAGACGTGACCGTCGAGCTCACCACCAAGGAGCACCTGCTGTCGATGCACAAGTCCTTCGCGGTCCCACGCAGCGAGGTAGCCAGCATCGACCACGTCGATGACGTGCTCAGCGAGGTTCAAGGACATAAGGTCACCGGCGAAGGCCTTCCTGAGACGAAGCTTGGGACGTTCGAATCACCCGACGGCACAGACTTCTGTGCGGTCAAGGGGAACGGACCCGGCACCGTTGTCACGCTCGCCGAAGGCGCCCAGTACCGCCGGATCCTCGTCTCCGACGATTAGTTCCGGGCCTTCGGCCCTTTATCTCATCGCCTTCGCGGAACAGAGCCGTGCTCTCGACCGCTGGCGCAAAGTCGCGTCGCCTGTAGGTTTCCTCAGGTTCCGGTCGCGTCAGGCCGCCGTTCTCTCTACCTTCATCAGCGGTCCCCGACGCAGTGTCAAGAAGTTGGCAACGTGGCGGTTTGTAGGCCACAATCGGGCGCCCGTTCTTCCATCCCCTCACCTGACAGCCTCCTTCGCGAAACGGACCGGAAATGTCGACACCCGAAGCCAGCACCGCGACGGTGAATGCTCCGGATCCGTTGCGGTGGAAGACCCTGACAGTGGTGGGCATCGTCGCGCTGATGGTCGTCTTGGACGGCACGGTCATCAACATCGCCCTTCCGTCCATTCAACAGGACCTGGGACTCAGCGATGCTGGCCGGCAGTGGGTGGTCACGGCTTACGCGTTGACCTTCGGTGGTCTGCTGCTTCTGGGCGGACGCATCGGAGACTTCTTTGGCCGGAAGCGATCACTCTTCATCGGGCTCATCGGATTCGCTTCTGCCTCTGCGATTGGCGGACTGGCCCCGAATCCAGAGATCCTGATCATGGCGCGGGGCGCCGGGGGTGCGTTCGCCGCCCTCTTGGCGCCGGTGACCCTCTCCATCATTGCCGTGACGTTCACCGAAATCAGGGAACGCACCAAGGCCTTCGCCATCTACTCGTCCATCTCAGCCGGTGGCGGGGCAGTGGGCCTCGTTATCGGTGGCATGCTCACCGAGTTTGTCTCGTGGCGTTGGTGCCTGTGGATCAACGTCCCCATTGCCATCATCGCCATACTGCTCACGACGCGCTGGGTGCGGGAATCGCGCGTACCTGGCAAGGTGAAGTACGACATCGCTGGAGCTGTCGTCAGCACGTCCGGTCTGATCCTGCTGGTCTTTGGCATCTCCGAAGCCGCTGTGGTGGGTTGGGTCGACCCCCGGACAGTCATTCCGACTCTTGTGGCGCTGGTTCTGCTGGCAGCCTTCATCTTCATCGAGCAGCGTACGAAGAATCCTCTCCTGCCCATGCGGGTGCTCAGTAACCGCAGTCGGGCGGGTGCCTATCTTGCGGCGTTCTTTAGCGGGGGCGCGCTCTTCGCGACGTTCCTGTTCATCTCGTACTACCTGCAAGCTGTGCTTGGCTACTCCCCGCTGGGTGCTGGACTGCTGGGCCTGCCGTTCTCGGCCGGGGTGGTCGCCAGCACCTTCGTGGCCAATCGACTTCTGCCGAAACTTGGCCCCCGCTGGGTGACCACGATCGGCTTCATCTTGGCGACCGTGGGAACAATCGGCTTGACGCAAATCGGAGCATCGAGCAGTTACTGGTTCGACGTGCTGCCGTGGCTGCTGATCATGAGTGTGGGCATGGGACTGATCTTCGTTCCCCTCACGGTGACTTCCGTCTATGGGGTGCAAGCCCAGGACACCGGCGTGGCGTCGGCCGTGGTCAACATGAGTCAGCAAATCGGTGGATCCATTGGAGTCGCGCTGCTCAACACTCTGGCAGCCGCCGCGACCCTCCAGATGGCGTCTCAGAGTGGCGAGTCGAGCACGTCGCCAGATGCGTTGGTGGTGGGTTACGCAACCGCCTTCGCCTGGGCGGCCGCGCTGCTCATCTTGGGCGGACTGCTGTGGTTCATCCTGGTGCGCGTCCGCCTGTCTGATCTCGCCCCTCCGGCGCCCTCGTCGGACGTGCCCAGCGGTAGCGCGGCCTGATGCACGGTCAGTCCCCGGCTCGAACCTCGTTGGCCAACGCATTCGGTCCGGACACCTTGCAGGCGGCGGCCGCCGTGGCGGTGGAGCGCCTCGATGGGTATCTCCGCGAGGAATCAGTCGCGGGCGTGACCCTGATTCCACCGCACGAGCTTCTCGTCCGAGCGCGCGAACTGATGCGGACAGATGTGGGGGATGGCAGCTTCGAGCCTGAACGATTCCGCGACATCATCGATCTGTACCTCCTGACAGCGATCCACCTACGTTCCCGCGGATACATGGGGCGCCAATTCTCGTCTGTGCCTCCTGCGGCGAGCGCGTTCGACATGGTTTTGGCGATGGTTCCCCAGCCGGCGTCGTTCTACGAGGCAGGCCAATTGGCCAACGTCGCCGACAAAATCATCGCGGATGAGTTCGGGAAGTTGCTCGATTGGGCACCAGGCACATTCGACATGATCTCGACCAGTGGTGGCGCACTGGCGAATCTCACGGCCATGCTGGCAGCGCGCAACACCTATGCGCCAGGCTCCTGGTCGCATGGGGTGGCTAGTCCGGTGGGCCGCCGACTCGCGATCGCTGCGAGCGAGGATGCGCACTACAGCATCTCGCGTGCGGCGGGCATCATGGGTATCGGTGACGCTTCCGTTGTCCCCCTGCCACTGAATTCCCGCCGACAGATTGACATCGGGGGAGCGATCCAAGCGCTGGAAGCCGCCAAGTTCCAGGGCTTGGACGTCTTCTGCATCGTGGCATCGGCGGGCACCACGTCGGTCGGCGCCATCGACCCCCTAAGGGAATTGGCGCAGTACGCCCGCTCGCAGGGAATATGGCTCCACGTGGACGGGGCCCACGGCGGTGCGATGCTCATCTCGGACGCCCTGCGTCCGCGGCTGAACGGTATTGAGATGGTCGACTCATTCTCTCTCGATGCGCACAAGACTCTCTTCGTTCCGGCAGCGTGCACGTTGCTCTTCTACCGGGATCCGCTGGCTTCGAGGCGTGCCTTCGTACAGGAGGCAAGTTATGTTTTCGACAACCCGGCAGAAGAGATGGCGCTCTTCGAGAGTGGATCGAAGAACTTCGAATGCACGAAGCGGCCGTCCATCCTCGAACTGTGGATGGTGTGGGCCATGTATGGGCCGGAGGTTCTGGCCACCAAGCTTGAGTATCTCGTCGAACTGACCTGGCAGGCGCACTGCTACTTCGAGAACCAGCCGGATTTCAGGAGCGTCACAGCCCCAGAGATGAACATCCTGTGCTTTGAGTATCTGGCGCCAGGGCTGTCGCTCGAGGCCCTCGGGGCTCTGCAGATCGCCATTCGCGATCGCATGCGTGCCGATGGCCGGTACCTGATCACGAAGGTAGATGTCGGTTACCAACCGGTCTTGCGGGTGGTGTTCATGAACCACGACTTGCGCTTGCGCGATGTGGAGGCGTTGGCCGACGAGATTCGAGCAGTGGCGCAGGACATTCTGGGGGGGTCCCCGGCATGAAGTGGGTCGCACGCATGCGACGGCGTGCCGAACCCGGTGCGAGGTTTGGCGCACGCGATCTCGCGCGGCGCGCGATCCCGGAGTCGAGTATGTCCCCGAAGTCGATCGGGGACATACTCTCGATGCCCAGCTACCTGAGCGTTCTTCACCGGATCGAGTCTCAGGCTGGGCAGCCCTTTGAGTCCCTTCCGCTGGGGGTGCAGGATGCTCTGGCCTTGCGTCGGTTGGCGCAGCAGGTCAACACCGTCAGACTCAACCCACTGTGGCGGAATCGCCTCGAGGCTGCTGGGGTCCCCAGCCGCATCGCCTCGTGGGCTGACTGGGAAGCCGTCCCCGTCACCGACAAGGACACCTTTTCGGACATGTTCACCGGAGAACGCCACGGAATGGTGGTGCCCATCTGGCAGGGGGGCTTCGAGGTGGTGGCCAGCGGGGGGACAAGCTCCGGTCGGCCGTCAGAGACTGTCTACGACCTGGGAGAACTGCGCGACACGTACCTTTGGTCAGGAAGGTTTATCGGAAGGCACATGCTGCCCCGCAACATGGGGCCCGAAAGGCCGCGATGGCTCGCCACGACACTGGCGGACTACCAAATGTGGAGCAGCGGGACCATGGTCGGAGGTGTCCTGCAGTACGCACCCGATGTGAACTACATCGGGGCTGGACCCATGAGCGCCGATGTGTTTCACCACATGATGGGTTATCAAGGCCCCAAGGCCATCATGGGGATCAGTCAGAGCATCGCCTACCTGGTCGTTCTGGGTCGCGGCCTGGACGAGACCGCCAGGGAAAGCCTCCGGATCGCCATGTATGGCAGCGGGCAGTTGACCAAGAAGGCTCGTGCTGATCTTGTCGAGATGTATCCGAACGTGTGCGCGCTGAGCTATTTTGCCGCGACTCAAGCAGAGGCCATCGGCCTTCAATTGAATCCGGACTCCGAAGCCCTGACGACCGTCCCGGGACTTCACCACATCGAGGTCCTGGATGACGCGGGGAGAATGGTGGAGGTGGGACAAGAGGGCGAACTGGTGGTCACGCGCCTGTTCGCCAATCAGGTGCCCGTCCTTCGCTACAAGGTGGGAGACCGGGTCACGAGGCTGCCGGATCTGGCACTGAACGGCCTTCATGCGCATCAGTTCGCCTTCGTCGGCCGCAGCGGGGATTTCTTGCACATTGGCGACACGCAGTACGCGGCTCGGAGGGCGCTCGGGGCAATCTTGGCCGCCATCAAGGAAGCAACCGGCGTTGATCTCGAGGAGTCTGCTCTCGAGGTTCAGTTCGTGAATCAGCGAAGCCACAAGGCGCTTGTGCTTGTCGCCGCCTGCGCGGAGGCCGGTCGCGTGCGCAAGGCACTTGCGGAGAAGTTGGGGCCGGATGGCGCCTCGCCGGTCGTCATGTCAGCAATGACCCAGGCCCTATCGGTGTTCAATTCGCTCGAGGCAAACGCCACATCCTTGAAGGCAACGGGGTACTTCTTCGGCTTGTCGGTGGTGTCCCCAGACTCACCTGAGTTGAAGCGCACCGAGGTAGGTAAGGTCCCATTGGTCGTGGACGTTCTATGAGGTCAAGTCACAGGAGTGCAAGGAGTGCACGATGTTCGTGATGCCGATTCCCGCACTGGTCATCAACATTCAAGTTGACTCGCTGGCGCTGCTGTCGGGGCTTCCCCTGCACGAGTGCGTCTTCATCGTGGACAGCAGCGACTTCTCTCAGGGTAAAGGCCAGTCGTCCCTTCGATCCGTGGCTTTGCAGGGGCAGCGAGTGCGATGGACGCTCACATCAATTGACTTGCAGGCACCAGCATGGTTGAAGAAGATCGCCTTCGTGGACAGACATGGGGACAACCCGCCGCCTTCCGCTGCAGGGGGACACCTCGAGAGAGCCCAGGCCGATGACAGCCGCATTGCTCGCGGTGTCGTGTGGGAGGGGTTTATCCCACCTACGGCCACTGTCGGAGCGGCCTATCCGTATCAGATTCACTTGAGTTTCGGGAACGACGTCGGCTCTCCCGTTGTCGTGCGCGGCTGCGAGATCGAGGTACGGGGAGTGGACCCCTACGGGAGTGACGGACCGCCGGGTGCTGCTTGGGCCAGCCAGGCGTTCTCGGCATCCGGGGGAGTGCTCTGATGCAAGACTCTGTGTTCCTCCTCATTTCCGTACTCGAGGCGCTGCAGCAGCGCGACGTCGAGGGCAATGCCTATCAGTTGCTCGCACGCCTTGATGAAGAGTCGGAGCTGGAGGAACCTGGCTCAGCCACTCTGCGCATCACCGCGACGGGTGTTCATCGGCCTGACGGAAGCATCGCCGAGGACGTCACAGTGAACTGGAACGTCGCGAGCCTGCAGGAGCACCCTTACGCACGACCGAAGCCCATCGTCTTGGATGCGCAGACGGCGGCCGCGGTCAAGGCGCTGGCGGAGAGGGCGAGATCCCTGACATCGATACCCGAGATCAAGGCGGCGATTGATGCGTACGAAGAAGAACACGGGGTGATCGGGGCCTCGTTAGGCGACCATGGTCTCTTGGGACTCGACGGCCAGCCGATGAAGGCTGCAGAGATCATGGCGGGTGGCCACATCGCGCCAGTTCTCGTAGACATCACCGGGCAGGCGGTGGAGGACGAGGTCATATTCCCTGCCCAGTACGGTTCCCCGGATTCGGATTCGGCTGGCTGGTACTGGAGCGCGACCGTCGATACCCACAAGGTCGGTCTTCACCGCTGCGACCTTCACATCATGCTCTACCGCCCGCGACTCGACGGGCACGTGATCGAATGGGAACCCGAGATCTACACCGTGGGGATGGATCTGGCTGTCAACCAAATCGTGCAAACGAACGGCTTCACCGGTGCAGCGATCGGCTACCTCCCGCTGGTGGAACCGGTGACCGTGGAGGACCCACATGGCTGATGTAGTGGTGAGAGTCTTCGTCGATGCTTTGTCGGCGCTCTACGCCGATTCGCTACAGGACAGCGTGTTTGGCTTCGACTCGCGTCGTGCCTTCGGCTCACAGGGGCTTGGTGGTCCCAATGTGTCCACGGCTGTGCAGGAAGGCGATCGCATCTTCTGGGTGGCTGTTTCTTTGGAGTGCGAGGCCTACGTCCACCTGCAGTCCATCGAGTTCGAGAATCCCGCGTTGAGGGCAACTCCTGTGAGCGTGGACGGCGTCTCGATCTTCGCGATGACCGTTCCCGAGTTGAACTCGGTGGAGCCGTACTCCATGGACATCTGTGTGGGCACCAGCGGTAAGGCCATGAAGCATTCGAGTGGATTCTCGATCCGACCCGCGGAGGCAGTCCATGAATGACGGGGTTGATCGGCATGCGCTTCCGGGTGCGTTCAGTACGCAGTACAACATCGTTACGACCGTTGATGTCGCAGGAGTTCTCGCCGGCAAGCCGGCCTCAGACTGCATCTGGATGACCGACAACAGCCCAACGAGCACGGGGAAGGGCAGCGCTGCGCTGGAAACCGTGTGCAGGCGTGGACAGGTGCTCAACTGGCTCGTGTACTCCCTGGATTCTGAGCAGCGGCCAGACGGGTCCTATCCGCCGATTGCGCGAATCCTGAACATCGCGTTTCTCCGGGGGGACACAGACTTCCTGGCCGCCTTCGATGCCGGCTTTGACGTCAAGGTGTTTGGAGCCCCGGACCGAATCCGGAGTCCCTACACGCCCGTGTATGCCTACTGGGCCGGAATGGTCCCGGTCGATGCAAGACTCGGACGCACTCGCTACCGTATGACCGTCGAGATAGCCGGAGTCGGTGGCGGTCGACCGACCTACGTCGAGCTCTCGCAGCCGTCGATCACGATCGCTGGCTAGGTCCTCGTCCTAGGTCAGGAGTAGCCCCTTACCGGTCAGGGCGCGCTCCTAGACTGCGGACGTGCCCATGGCCTGGTCCTTCTGCCTTATGGATGCCGACGGCGCAGTGATCGACGAGGACGCTGCGGACTACGTTCACCCCACGGCGAGCATCGGCAAAGTCTTCTTGCTCTGCGAGGTGGCTGAGCGCATCGCCGACGGTCGACTCGATGCCGCTCAGGTGGTCCTCCGGAATCCCCGTCTTGCGGTCGCTGACTCAGGCCTGTGGCAGCACCTCGCGCAGGACAAACTCCCCCTCGCGGACGCTTGTGTCCTTGTCGCAGCGGTGAGTGACAACTGGGCCACGAACGTCGTGCTCGATCTGGTGGGGCTCACCGCGGCGGAGGAGCGCGCCCGCGCGCTGGGCTGCATTGACGGCGGCCTACACGATCGCGTGCGCGACGTGCGAACGCCCCACGACCCGACGACACTGTCGACCGGCACGGCGCGCGAACTCGCCGATGTCGCCCGACGCATCCATCTCGCTGCCGCAGGGGAACCCCAGACCGGTATCTCGGTGGATGCGGCCGCACGCGTCGAGCGATGGCTGCTCACCGGCGTCGACCTCAGTATGGTCGCAGCACCCTTCCGCCTCGATCCGCTCGCGCACGGTGGCGGCCATCTGCGGCTGTGGAGCAAGACAGGGACCGACACGGGCATTCGGGCGGACATGGGCGTGGCATGGAACACCACTGAAGCGATCTCCTACGCCGCGATCGCCACGTGGGAGGCTGCTGACGACGTGCGTGACCTCCCCTTCGAGAGCATGCACGCACTGGGATTGAGGCTGGCCGCACGCATGTGGTGAGGGTGGGTAAGCCGACGTACACTCACCGACGTGTACGACGTCGCCCTGAGTGTGGCCGCCTGCGCGAGGTCGGGCACGCGCGCCGATGTCGCGTGGATGATCTCGCCGACGGTCTCCAATGAGGCGGTTGCCTTCACTCCCGGCGGGGGCCGGGTCGGGCACCTTGCCCACGGGGCCTTTGATGGCCTCCTTGCCGATGTCGCCTCACGTCGCCTGAGCCGCGGGCGGCGCGTGACGCATGAGGTGACCTCCCTCGAAGCCCCCCAGTGCGGACTCGCCGCCGGGACGCCGGTCGAGTTCCTGGTCGTGCCTGCCGACCAGCTGCCGTCCGACATCTGGCCGACGCTGCTGGAGCATCGCCCGGTGGGCATCGCGGCGGAGATCGCGGATGGAGAGGTCACCGCCCTCAAGGTCGTCACGCCGGACTCAGCCGAGGGGCGTCTGGCCGAGATGCTGCGCTCCGGTGATCCAGCCGTGGACCTCGGGCCCAGCACCGTCCTCACCGTCTTCGCTCCGATCCCGCGGTTGGTGATCGCCGGCGGGGGACCCTTCGCAGAGGCGCTGGGTGCCCAGGGACGCCTTCTGGGGTGGCAGGTCGCCGCGGAAACACGCCCCGAGATGGTGGCGGGGCTGGCTGCGAGCCTGTCGCCCCTGGACGCCATCGTCGTCATGGGCCATGACGTGGAGACCTCCAGCAGATGCCTCCTGGCGGCCCTGGAGGGGGACGCGGGCTATATCGGGGCCCTCGGGTCGTCGGCGATGCAGGAGGCGCGGGCGGACTGGTTGGCCTACCGAGACGTCACTGACCTCTCCCGGGTCCACGGCCCGGCCGGGCTCCCTCTCGGCGGAAGCTCTCCCGCGGAAGTCGCGGTCTCGATCGTTGCCGAGATCCTCGACGAGCGCTCCGACTAGTCAGGCCCCGGTCCGATTGCTGCCGGTTTGGTCGTTCCCGGTTGCGCGTGTCCCGCCGGGGTGTAACTTTCCAAAATCGACTCCACTCGGAGAGGAATAGTCATGGCTGTGGAATCCACAGGTCACGAGCGTGGCAATCCGCGTCTCTACGCGCTGATTGAGAACTCCCCCAAGGAGGGCCCGAGCCCCACCGTGTGGGCGTGGCCGCAGTTCACGGAGTTCCTCAAGGTGGCGGGGCAGCCGGTGCAGGGCCCGTGGCCGCCTCACCAGGAGCCCCGACCCGACCCCGATGCCGACTCCCTGCCTGTCGCCGTACGCGACACGCAGGGCTAGACCTGAGATCACACGCGAGAGGACACCATGTACCCATCACGATTCGCGTACGACGCCCCCGCTTCGGTGGCTGAGGCCGTCGCCATCTTGGATCGCAGCAACGGGGAGGCCAAGGTCCTCGCCGGCGGGCAGAGCCTGATCCCCATGCTGAAGCTACGCTTCGCCTCCCCTGAGCGCATCGTCGACATCAACAACGTCCCCGGCCTCGACTACCTGCGCCAGGACAGCGACGGCACCCTGCATATCGGTGCGCTTGTGCGGCACGAGGACGTCGAGTTCTCCGACCTGATCGCGGAGACCCAGCCGACGCTCGCTGCAGCGGCGTCCCTGGTCGCCGATCCGCTGGTGCGCACCCGCGGCACGTTCGTCGGGTCCGTGTGCCACGCCGATCCGCAGGGTGACTGGGCAGCCACGATGATCGCCCTCGACGGCCGCATCGTCGCCCAGGGCCCCAACGGCCGACGCGAGATCGCGATGAAGGACTTCGTACTCGGCCCCTTCACCAACGCCCTCGCCTACAACGAGGTTGCGGTCGAAGCGGTCATCCCGCCCGCCAAGGGCACGCGCGTCGGCAGCTACCTCAAGCTCGAACGCCGCGTAGGCGACTTCGCCACCGCATCCGTGGCAATCGCGCTCGATATGAGCGGGGGGACCGTCACGCGTGCGGGCTGCGCGCTCGCCGGAGTCGGTGGCAAGACCATCGATGCCAACGCCGACATCTCGGGAGCGCTCGTCGGCAAGACCTTGAACGCCGAGACGATCGAGGCTGCTGCGGAAGCGGTCGCTGGCGCGGCCGATCCGCGCACCGACCATCGTGGTTCGGCGGCCTACAAGCGTCAGGTCGTCAAGACCTTCGTCACCCGAATTCTCACCAATATCGCCCAGTCCGAGCCGAAGGCGGCCTGAAATGACGAGCCTGTACGAAGTTGTGCCGGATGCGCCGGCGGAGGGCGTGGCCACCCGACGGGTCACCATCACCGTCAACGGCGTGAAGCGCACCCTCAATATTGAGCCCCGGCTGCTGCTGGCCCACCTGATCCGGCAGGGCCTTGAGCTCACCGGCACCCACGTGGGCTGCGACACCACCGGGTGTGGCGCCTGCACGGTGCTGCTCAACGGCCGACCGGCCAAGAGCTGCACCGTCTTGGCGGTTCAGGCGGATGGCCGCGAGGTGACGACCGTCGAAGGTCTCGCCGACGCTCAGCAGCTTGATCCCATCCAGGAGGGATTCAAGGAGGAGCACGGCCTGCAGTGCGGTTTCTGCACTCCGGGCATGATGCTCGCGGCCAAGGCCCTCCTCGAGCGCAACCCCAACCCGACCGAAGATGATGTCCGCTGGGCCCTGTCCGGCAACATCTGCCGCTGCACCGGCTACCAGAACATCGTGAAGGCAGTCCTCTGGGCTGCCGAGAAGATGCGAGAGCAGTAGGAGACGATATGGCGCTGGACGAGCTCAAGATCGGCGGGATGGGCGCGAGTCGCCGTCGCGTCGAGGACAATCGGTTCATTCGCGGCAAGGGTAAGTACGTCGACGACATCGTGCTTCCCGGCATGCTCCACATGGAGATCCTGCGCAGCCCCGTCGCACACGCGCGCATCAAGTCGATCGACACGAGTGCCGCCTGGGAGGTGCCCGGCGTACGCCTCGTCATGACGGGGGAGACCCTCGCCGCTCGCAACCTCGCCTGGATGCCGACGCTGTCCTACGACACCCAGGCGGTCATGGCTACCGACAAGGTGCGTTTCCAGGGCCAGGAGGTCGCCGCGGTGATCGCGGACGACCCGTACATCGCCAAGGACGCCGCCAGCCGGATCGTGGTGGAGTACGAGCAGCTGCCGCCCATCGTCAACCCCGTGCAGGCCGCTTCCTCGGACGCGCCGCTCATCCGTGACGACAAGGTCAACCAGACCTCCAACAAGATCTTCGACTGGGAGATCGGCGACAAGGAGGCCACAGATCGCGCCTTCGCCGAGGCCGACGTCGTTTCGACAATCGACCTGCACTACCCGAGGTCGCACCCGTCTCCGCTGGAGACCTGCGGCTCCATTGCCGACTACGACCGCGCCACGGGCAAGCTCACCGTCTACATGACGACGCAGGCCCCTCACATCATCCGTGCGGCGGTCGCGATGGTGGCCGAGCTCCCCGAGCAGATGATCCGGATCGTCTCGCCCGATCTGGGCGGCGGCTTCGGCAACAAGGTGCCCGTCTACCCCGGCTACGTGATCGCGATCCTGGCGTCCATCCTCACCGAGCACCCGGTCAAGTGGGTCGAGGATCGCTCCAGCAACCTCATCTCCACAGGCTTCGGACGCGACGTCTACCTGCAGGGCCAGCTCGCCCTGCGCAAGGACGGCAAGATCCTCGGCATGCGCATGCACACGATCTCGGATCACGGCGCCTTCTACGCCGATGCGCAGCCCACGAAGTTCAAGATCGGCCTGATGCACTCGACGTTCGCTGCCTACGACGTCCCGGCCGCGCACCTCACGAGTGAGGGCTGGTACACCAACAAGGCTCCGGGCGGCGTCGCCTATCGGTGCTCCTTCCGGGTGACCGAGGCGATGTTCTTCCAGGAGCGCATGATGCATGCCGCGGCCAATGACCTCGGCATGGATCAGGGCGAGTTCCGCCGGGTCAACCTCGTGAAGGACGACCAGTTCCCCTACCGCACGGCCTTCGGATTCCTCACCGACTCCGGCCAGTACGGCAAGTGCCTGGACATCGCACTCGAGGCGATCGGCTACTCCACCTTCAAGGAGGAGCAGGAGGAGGCCCGCAAGCGCGGCAAGCTCCTCGGCATCGGCATCTCGACGATGACTGAGCCTTTGGGCGCCGGCAACAGCCGCGAGTACGACATCATCGGTATCAAGATGTTCGACTCCGCCGAGTTGCGGGTGCACATGACCGGCAAGGCCATCCTGCGCACGGGAGCCAAGACGCAGGGTCAGGGACACGAGACGACCTGGGCGCAGATCGTGGCCCACGAGCTCGGCATCCCCGCGGAGGACATCACGGTGGAGGAGGGCGACACCGATACCGCGCCGTTCGGCATGGGCACCTACGCATCGCGCTCGACGCCCGTCGCGGGTGCCGCAGTCGCGATGGTGTCGCGCAAGATCCGCGCCAAGGCACGCAAGATCGCCGCTCACCTCCTCGAGGTGTCCGAGGAGGACATCGAGTGGGAGCTCGGGCGCTTCTACGTCCGTGGCAACCAGGACCGTGGTGTCACCATCCAGGACTGCGCCCTCGCGGCGTACAGCAACGTGCCTGATGGCCTGGAGCCCGGCCTCGAGAACAACGCCTACTACGACCCGCCCAACCTCACGTGGCCCTTCGCCGCCTACGTGTGCAAGGTCGAGGTCGATCCCGAGACCGGCGTATGGGATGTCTTGAAGTTCGTGGCCGTCGACGACTGCGGGGTGCGCATCAACCCGATGATCGTCGAGGGTCAGATCATGGGCGGCCTCACCGAGGCCTACGCCATGGCGAGCATGCAGTACATCACCTTCGACGAGGAGGGCAACTGCATCGGCTCCAACTTCATGGACTACCTGCTCCCGACCTCCTGGGAGACACCGGGCTATGAGCTCCATGAGGTGGTCACGCCGTGCCCCCATCACCCCATCGGGGCCAAGGGCATCGGCGAGTGCGCCACCGTGGGTGGGCCGGCTGCATTCGTCAACGCCGTGATGAACGCGATCGAATACACCGGTGTGCGCAACGTCGATATGCCACTCATGCCCAACCGCGTCTACGAGGCGCTGCAGACCGGGAGCGATGTCTCTGGCGCCCCGCCGGTGAAGGGAG
The DNA here is from genome assembly GCA_049317345.1 of Candidatus Nanopelagicales bacterium. Lineage (GTDB taxonomy): Bacteria > Actinomycetota > Actinomycetes > S36-B12 > S36-B12 > Mxb001. Next base: position 21,594 of record JBMOIL010000005.1, on the reverse strand, counting down.
ACTGACGTGCAGATCACGCAGTCATTCGATGTCGACCAGCCGGTCGACAAGGTGTGGGAGTTCTTCGACGACGTCCCGCTCGTGGCGGCCTGCGTCCCCGGTGCGGATCTCACCAACAAGATGGGTGACGACCACTACCAGGGAGATGTCGTCATCTCCGCCGGCCCGGTGAAGCTCGAGTTCACAGGCGAGCTCAAGATCACCGATCGCGACAACGTAAAGAAGACCCTCGTCCTCGACGGAGTGGGCGCCGACAAGAAGGGGCGCGGCAACGCTGCGACCATCCTCAATGTGGGGCTCCAGCCGATGGGTGGCGCGTCCACTCGGGTCAACATCGCTATGGACCTGCAGATCTCCGGAGCGGCGGCACAGTACGGTCGCGGACTCGTGCAGGACGTCACCGGTGTCCTCATCGACCAGACGGCCGGCTCCATGAAGATGCGTATGCAGGCTCTCGCCGAGGGGCGCGATCCCTACGCGGTGGGCGGACCCAAGGCGGCCAGTGGCATCGCGATCGGCATCACGGCCTTCACTCGCGCGATCAAGCGTGTGTTCGGCCGCTTCTTCCTGCCCTACAACCCGGCCCCGAGCCGTTAGATCGGGAGGTCACTGATGAGCCTATGGATGATCGGCAACCTGCTGCTCCTCATCGTCGTCGTGCCCGTGCTGGTGGCTCTGCTCAACCGGCTGCTGGCCGCGACCGAAGAGGTCCGCGGGGCCGCTGACGACACTCTCGCCGGTGGAGTTGCCCTCATTGGCGAACTGCACAACACGCCCGAGCTCCTCGCCGAGACCGATGTGGTCATCGAGGAAGTTGCCAACGGCGCGGTGCGCTACGCCGGTCCCGTCTCGAAGCTGCTGGGTTAGGAGAGTCAGATGCCCATCGAAGCGATCGTCACCCTCGTGCTGGCCACACTCATCATCGCCGCTGCCGCCATCGGTCTACTGCGCGTGATCTTCCACTTGCGCGCGGTGTCCAAGACCCTCGGCACGCTCGACGGTGGGGTCCAGGTGATCGTCAACCAGACAGCCACCGTGACCCCGGTCGTCGGATCGGTCAACGCCAGCCTCGCGCCCGTCAGGGCCTTCGCGGAATCCATCTAGGGAGAGCAGAGTGGACTTCACCGGACATGAAGGCTGGCTGATCGGCTACGTGATCGGCCTCGTCGTCGTACTCGTCGTCGTCGCCCTCGTGGTGCCGATCCTCATCCTGGCCTACCGAATCGGCAACCAGGCGGGGACCATCCTCGGCGGACTGCAGCAGGCGGAGCGCAACACGGCCGGCCTCGCTGGCCTGAACGAGACCATCGCATCCGCGCTGGCCATCATCGATGGCCTCAAGCGCGGCCGGACACGGCTGGGAGGCTGACGTGGATCCCCAGGTCGAACAACTCTGGACTATGGCCAACATCCTCGGCATCGTCGTCGTGGTGGCGGTGGCAGCCCTGCTCACCATCCTGGTGATCCTGGTCGCCAGGATCCGCAAGCGGGTCGCTGCCATCAAGGCGACGCTGCTTGCGGCCAAGGCCAACACCGAAGACACGGCGCTCATCACGACCACCGCAGGTGGCGTCGAGCTCGTGCTCGCTGAGGGCCTTGAGCATCACCTCTTCCTCGGTCGCGTCCTCGACAAGGTTCGCTCATGAGCGCCCTCGTGTGGTGGTCGGTCATCGACATCGTCGCGCTCATCGCGGGCCTGGCGATCTACCTCTACATCGTTGGCTCACAGCTGAAGGCGATCGCTGCGGATCTGCAGGAGTCCGCCGACCTGGTCTGGCAGATTAAGGCCGACGCTGAGGCGATCGAGCCCGGGCTTCGCTCCATCAACACCACGGGCCGTGTCGTGGCCGGAGCGCTGCCGCTGCTCTATGGGATGGGCGAGGGCATCGTCGCTGGGGCGACCTTCAAGCATGAGGAGCACGAGGCCGAGGGTGTGGCACGTCCCGCCATGGGCACGCGTCGCTCGCGTCTCATGGAAGGCGTCGGCGTCCGCATCGACTAGCGAGAGCGACTACGGCGCGGAGGGATCGCGCCGTGTCGTGAGCGGCTCGGTGACGGGGGTCTCGTATTCGCCGATCCACTCGTCCTTCCATGCCTGATCGAACTTCTCGACGTTGCAGCTCGGGTCATAGATGGCGATGAGCTCGCGGGCGATCTGCTCGCGGTGGGCACGGGTGCCTCCGGGGACCTCCAGCCAGCACGCGTGGAGGTTGAACTTGCCGTCGGCACGCTTCACCCACGCCGTAGCGCGAGGGTGACGTAGGGGGAAGCCCTCCAGGGACAGGTCATCGGCATGACCGACGTAGATCACGGAGAACTCCTGCGGCTTCGCTGGATTGGACTTGGCCAGGATCGCGTAGACAGCGGGCACGGCGGGCGGGGTCCAGCCGGAGAGCGACCGCGGCCCCTCGAAGGAGTAGCCGGCCAGGCTCCCGAGCCGGATCACCAGTTGCTCTTGGGGTCGTCGAGGTCGGCGTAGTCCTCGTCTTCCCCGATTGTCTCGGCGCGTGCGACAGGCCAGGGGGGAAGCGAGGTCGCGGCAACCGCCTCGGTGAATCTCTCCAGCGCGATGTCTACGGCGGCGTCGGAGTTGTCGGCCTCGACGATGATCTGGGCGCCGTAGCTCATGGTGCCGAAGCCGGACGCAATGCCGCCAAGGCCCGCGACGGCGTCGGCGAGCTCGACAACCTCCTCGAGGGTGATCTCGCGATCGCCCTCGGCCTCCAGGGAAACACTGAATCTCATGGCTATCCCACCTTCGGAAGTCGCTCCGCCAGACGCTCGAGGCTAGCGAGGTTATGGCCCGAGTGCACCTCGTCGATGTAGGGGTTGGCGACGATCATGCCCAGCGAGGCGGGCACGTAGACGGGGGCGTCGCCCTTATGGGGATTGACCCAGATGACGCGGTGAGCGATGCGACTGAGGCTCTCCATGGCCTCCTCCAGTTGCTGTGGATCGCCCCGGTCTAGTCCGTCCGAGCAGATGACCACGATGGCTCCGCGGCCGAGACGCGACCGGCGAGCGCCCCGGGTGAACTCCTTGAGGGAGTCGCCAATGCGGGTGCCCCCATCCCAGTCGAGGACGGCCTCGCCCGCCTGGCGCATGGCGGCATCCGGATCACGTCGATCCAGGGCTCGCGTGATGCGCGAGAGCCGGGTCCCGAAGCAAAAGACCTCAACCTTGGCGTTGGCGCGCTTTGCGGAGTAGGCGAACTGGAGCAGGTTGCGGGAGTAGTCGGCCATCGACCCCGAGACATCGAGGATGAGGACCAGGGGTCGCAACTTCTCCTTGCGCTTCTTGAAGGCGAGCTCGCGGGGCTCGCCCATCGTGCGCATCGTGTCGCGAGCCATACGTCGCATGTCCAAGGTGGCGCTGCGCCGCGCTCGTGTGGTCCGGTGGGTACGCCGCCGCGGGGGAGTGACACGCATACGCGACATAAGCCGTCGCAGTTGGCGCAATTCGTCATCGGAGCAGTCGGCAAAAGCCTTGTGCCGATACACCTCGGATGTGCTCGCGACGTAGCCCAGCTTTGCCTCGTCGGGGCTGACGTCACCGGGCATTCCCTCCTCAGTATTGGGGATCTCCAGGGTGGCGCCCGCATTGGCGGAGGCGCGCATCATGCGCTTGCGCTCGTCGGGGCGCGTCACGTCCACATCGAGGAAGAACATCCGGAAGACGAGGTTGTAGAGCGGCACGTGCTCGCGCCGCCTGACGAGGGTGGTGCGCCCCGACCAGTAGACGTCCATCAGGTCGGTGACATCGAGGAGCGAGGTGCCTTCGCAGAACGTGAGGATGTCGTCGGTCCCGACCGGCAGGCCCGCTGACCGGAGTGCATGCCCGAAGTCGACGAGGAGGGCGTCGAAGTCGGTGGCGATATCAGGCGACGACATCCTGGATGCTCTTCGAGGCGTATTCCAGGTCGTCACGGTCCTTGACGACGGAGCCCAGGGTGTCGAGGGCCGCCTCGTCGGTGAGGGAGTCGACCCCCAGGGCGTCCAGGCTCTCGGCCCAGTCGATGGTCTCGGCGACACCGGGTGGCTTCTCGAGATCCATCTCCCGGAGCCGATTGACCGCAGCCACGACCTGGCCTGCGAGGGCAGGGCCGACCTCGGGGAGGCGCGTGCGCACGATGGCGACCTCGCGCTCCGCGGGCGGGAAGCCGATCCACGTGTAGAGGCACCGGCGCTTGAGGGCGTCGTGCAGCTCGCGGGTGCGATTGGAGGTGAGGATGACGATCGGCCGTGACTCGGCTCGGATCGTGCCCATCTCGGGGATCGTCACCTGGAAGTCGCCGAGGAGCTCGAGGAGGAAGGCCTCGAATTCGTCGTCCGCGCGGTCGACCTCGTCGATGAGGAGCACGCTGCGGTCTCCGGCGCGTACGGCCTGGAGCAGGGGGCGCTCCAGCAGGAACCGGTCGCCGAAGAGATCCGCCTCCGCGTCCACCGCTCCTGCTTGGCTGAGGGAGCGGATGTGGAGCATCTGGCGGGCGTAGTCCCACTCATAGAGCGCGTGGTGGATGTCGATGCCCTCGTAGCACTGCAGGCGGATGAGGTCGCGTCCCAGCATGGTCGCGAGGGTCTTGGCCAGCTCGGTCTTGCCGACGCCGACCTCGCCTTCGAGGAGGAGTGGCTTGCCGAGCTTGAGGGAGAGCAGGACGGAGGTCGCCAGGCCACGATCCGCGATGTACCCCTGCGCGAGGAGATCCTCGGTGAGCTGGGGGACGGTGAGGGACTCGAAGGCGCTAGTCACGTGCGGCTCAGCCCGACTCGCCGAAGACGAGGTCGGCGACCGAACCGCCGCCGAGCTTGCCTTCCTTGGCCAGGGTGTTGCGCCAGGCGGTAGCGAGATCGCCACCTTCCTCGGCGAATGCGTCGAAGGTGACGTCCTTCATGTTGCGGCAGGCCCGAGTGGGGCTGCATTCAGCGTCGAGCTCCTCCATGGCCCCCGGGGTCCCCTGCCACACGGCCCGCAGGGCGTCGGCTGAGCCTTCTCGTTCACTGGACATAGAGCACCTCCGAGGTTGTGAGTGAGGGTATCAGCGGCGTGCGGGCGGCGCAGGGCGGCGACCAGCCCCCGAGTGATCCCCTCCGCCCTGACGGCCGCGGTCGTCGCGGCCGCTGGGTCCACCGGCTCCGCCCGGGTGGCCCATGCGGCGCCTGACCTCTCCGAGCGCTGGATACCCGACTCCCTCCGGGATAACCAGATCGGCTACTACGTCGTCCTGCGCGATGCGCCGGGAATGAACCCAGAGGCGAGACGCGCCCGGTCGGATGACAAGGATCCAGATTGCGCGTAGATTTCTGACGCACCGGAGGAGGGATTTCCATGAAGCGTTGCTCGGCCCTAGCGGTCATTCTGGTCGCCTCGGTGCTCGCCGCGCCGGTAGCTAACGCCTCAGGCGACCACGGCAGCGGACATGATCAGCCACGCGACTCCATGGCCATCGTGCTCAAGATCGACAAGCAGCGCGCCTCCACCGGTGAGGTGACCTTCACGATCAAGCCGAAGGGCTTCACCTTTGTCCAGGTCTCCGACGAGGGCTCACCCAACGTCGAGGGTGAGGGCCACGCGCACGTATACGCCCGTGAAGTGGGAACCAAGAAGGATCGCTACATTGGGTGGACGGGCTCAGGGATGACGTCGACGACGGATCGGGGACGGCTGAAGGCTGGCAAGAGTTACCAAATCTTCGCTGTCTTCTCGTCCAACGATCACACCGAAAACTGGAAAGTTCGTTCGAATACCGTTGTGGTGAGCTTCGGGCGCTAGTCCGGCGCAGGCTTTCCGCGAAGGCAACGGCGGTCCAGCCGCTTCGCAGGTCAGGCGCGCGGCGCCGATATCTCCCCGGTGGCCGATTACCTCGAGCCACTTCACACTAGCCTGATGGATCGACGTATCGCCGCCCTCGCCCTCGCATCAGTGTGGATGAGCGTGTCGGTCCCAGCGTCGGCCGACGCCGGTCTCAGTGGTCGCTGGGTGTCGGACTCCCTGCGCGATAACCGGATCGGCTACTACATGGCACTGCGCGAGGCGCCCGGTAGCGCGCCTGGCTACGTCGGCCAGTTGCGATTCCAGCGCCAGGACGGGAGCCGCGAGGCGCGCATTCCCATCTCGGTCACACGCGTCGGCGATCAGGTCGTCGTCACGGCGAGGGATGGACGCTTCGATCGCGCAGGACGCACCATGCGCGGCCAACTCCGCGGTGACGGCACGCTGGTGCTCACGAACTGCGTCGATCGCCTGCAGCAGGTCATGTCCTGGGATCTCGGCTCGGACTGCACCCTGCGATTGCAGGACTAGCAGCTGCAGAGCTAGCGCCAGCGGGGCCGATCCTCCGGGCCGGGTCGCTCGAGTAGTCCGGCGGCAATGCCGCCGAAGAACGCCGCACCCATGGCGGCCGGCTCAGACAGCGTGCTTGTGGCGTAGTCGCCGAGTTGGGCGCGCTTGGCGGCGGCGACCATCGGGTCGTGGGCCCACCCGCCCGTGACCATCGCCTCCGTGCGCGGACCCATGATCCCCTCGATGAAGTCGATGAACTCCGCGGACATCGCCGTGAGGTCCTCCACCGCAGCACGCCAGGCGAGTGCGGGGGACAGGCCCTCCGTGACGCCGTCCAGAGTGAGCCCCTCGTGGCTGACCTCGGCGATGCGGAAGGGCACGCTCGACCGATCGACGCCGAGTGCCGCCTCGGAGACGCTCCGGCGTGCTGCGCGCTCGCTGATGCCCAGGAGTGCGGCCATCCGCTCCAGGGACAGACCGGTGAGCAGTCCGCCCACGATGCACAGGTAGCCCGGGACAACGCCCCAGCCGACACCGACATCGCGCTCGCCGAGCCGCTCGACCGTGTCGCGATCCATCGGGGGGAAGACTCTGAGCAGTGCCTCTGCTGTGCCGAGTGAGTCGGTCAGCACGCCGACGCGCATGGCACCCATCGCGAACGCGGCAGCCTCGTGATCGAGCCCGGCGACGGTGAGGACCGCACCGCGCAGTCGTGGCGGTGCCGAGTCTCCGACGACGCCCGCTGGTTCACCCGCCCAGATGATGCGCGACGGCATGAGGGCCCCGACGAGCTCCGAGGCGGGCTCCCACGGCTCATCGGCGAGTACGTCGTACAGCCCGGAGCGGGACACCAGGGACCTCTCAGCGACCTGCTCGCCGCCCATCGCGTGGACGACCCAGTCGGCCACGCCGAGGTGTCGTGCGGCGCGCTCCCGGGTCCAGGGGAAGGTGTCGTAGAGGTAGAGGACCTTGGCGAGCGACGGCTTGGAGTTGAGCCTGATGCCGCATGCGCGGCGGAACTCCTGCCGGGTGACGCGCTCTCGGATGGGCTCCGCGAGCCCACGAGGGTCGTACCAGGCGAGTGTGGGGGCGCAGGGACGGCCGGCAGCGTCGAGGAGGGCACCCGCCTCCGCAATGCCGGTGACCCCGACGCCGCGCACGATGGAGCCGGCTGGCACTCGGGGATCGTCGAGGGTGGCGTCGGCCACCGACATGGCGACCCCGGCGAGGACGTCGGCATCGACGTCAGCACAGGGTCCGTCGTGGCGCCAGGGCGTGGGGGCTTCCGCCTCTCCCAGCACCGTGCCGTCGAGCCCCACGGCGCGCGCCTTGACGCGCGTGGTGCCCACGTCGATGCCGACGAGCAACTCCGCCATGGTCAGCGCGCGGCCTCTGCCGCATCGGGTGCGGGCGGGCGGCATGCGACGGCGACGAGTGCGCCGTCAGCGGTCCAGTCCCCGGAGGCGTACGGCATGAGCAGGACGTCTCCCTTGGCGACGGGATGCGTGCCGTGGCCCGAGGTGATCGTGCCGGCGCCATCCAGGACGACGATCACGGAGAAGCCCGCATCCACAGCGACGGGCCGGTCGCTCGTGTCGATGTGCTGAGCACGGAAGTAGGCGTCGGCCTCGGGCGGCAGAGCCGATGTCAGCCCGGCCCGATCGATCTCCTCGCGCCTGACGACGAGGCGATCGAGGTCAGCGTCGGTGATGGCGGAGGTGTCGACGGCCTGCAGTGCGACGTCGAACCCGAGGCCCAGGTGACCATCTCGGTCGCCGTCGACGGCGAAGTCCTGCCACTCCAGCAGGATCGACAGGTCGGTCGGCTCCTGCAGCTCGAGCACGAAGACCCCCTCCTGGACCGTGTGGGGCAGTCCCGCCGGCACGAGCATGGCATCGCCGGGGCGGACCTCCCTGGTGCGCAGCGAGGCGAGGAGGCCGGCGCTGTCGTGCGCTGCGACCATGGCGGCCACCTCAGCCAGCGGCATGGCCTCAGCGAAGCCCACGCCGACGCGCGCACCCGGAGGCGCATCGACGACGTACCACGCCTCGGTCTTGCCATGGGCCAAGCCGAGATGGCGACGAGCGAACTCGCGATTGGGATGCAGATGCACGGGAAGGCGCTGGCCAAGGTCGAGGAACTTCACCAGCACCTCGACGTCGGTGCCATAGCGGGCCACGTGTGCGGGCCCAAGCCAGGCAGCGGGGTCGGCGATCACGGCATCGCGCAGGTAGGTTCCATCGGGAAGCAGGCTGAGTCCCTGGGACGCCTGACCGAACCGTGTCGTGGTCGATCCGATCCACTCTTCCGGGCGCTGGGGTCCGCCAGGACCGCTGCGCAGGGAGCCGATTCGGTCGCCACCGCGGTAGAAGTGGTCGAACTGGTTGACGGGCAGGAGCACGGGGGAGGCTGTCGTCGTCACGGCCCCATAGTGGCATCCGGCGGGGGATAGAGTGCACCGGTCACTTGGGTCTGACCGATGGAAGGGAGATGCGGTGTCGGATACGGCGTACCGCTTGCGAAGGCTCTTCAACCCCCATTCGGGGCGATGCCTCGACATTGCCGTGGACCACGGGTTCTTCGGCCAGGGAGGGTTCCTCGCCGGAATCGAGGACCTGCCAGCGGCTGTGACGACCCTGGTGAAGGCCGATCCCGATGCGATCCAGCTCACCCCCGGCCAGGCGCGCCTCCTGCAGTCCCAGGGTGGGCGCAGCCGGCCCGCGCTGGTGATGCGCACCGACGTCGCCAATGTCTACGGCAACGTCCTGCCCGACCACATGTTCAGTGCCATTGCCCCGGACGCCGTGCTCACCGCCGTGCGCCTCGATGCGGCGTGCGTGGTGGTCAACCTCCTCGACCTCCCCGGGCGTCCCGAGATGCGTGAGGCGTGCATCCGCAACGTCATGGACCTGCGCCAGCAGTGCGATCTCTACGGCATGCCGCTCATGATCGAGCCACTCGTCATGAAGGAGACCGCTGCGGGTCCCTACGCCGTCAACGGCGAACTCGACCTCATCATCCCCGTCGTGCGCCAGGCCGTGGAGCTCGGCGCTGACGTCATCAAGGCCGATCCCACCGATGATCCGTCCGACTACCACGAGGTCGTCCGCACGGCGTCCGGCATCCCCGTGCTCATCCGTGGTGGCGGCCGGGTGTCGGACGAGGAGATCTTCGCGCGCACGGAGGCACTGCTGGCTCAGGGCGCCGCGGGGCTCGTCTATGGGCGCAACATCATCCAGCACGGCAATCCTACTGGGATGACGCGTGCGCTGATGGCCATGCTGCACGAAGGCGCCGGAGCTCAGCGTGCCCTGGAGATCCTGCACGCATCATGACCACGGCAGGCGACGTGCGGATCGGCATCATCGGTGGCGGACTCATGGGCCGCGAGCTCGCAGCCGTGTGCGGCCGCTGGGACCTCCTCGTCGATCACCCGGCACGGCCCAGGGTCGTTGCCGTCGCCGACCCCTCCCCGGCGGCGCGGGAGTGGTTCGGCCGCGTAGACACCGTCACGTTGGCGACGCACGACTGGCGACACCTCGTCGAGAATGACGACATCGATGTCCTCTATATCGCCGTCCCCCATCAGTTGCACGAGGAGATCTACGTCGCCGCCGCAGCGGCGGGACGCGACTTCCTCGGCGAGAAGCCCTTCGGGATCGACCTGGGCGCGGCGGAGCGCATCGTGGGCGCGATCGGTACCTCGGACGCCTTCGTGCGCGTGTCCAGCGAGTTCCCCTTCTATCCCGGGGCACAGCGCGCCTGGGCCTATGCCGCGTCCGGCGCCCTCGGTGATGTGCTCGATGTGCGCTCGGGCTTCTGGCACTCCTCTGACATCAATCGCACGAAACCGATCAATTGGAAGCGGCGTGCCGAGACGTGCGGGGAGCTCGGGGTGATGGGCGATCTCGGCCTGCACGTGGCGCACGTCCCGCTTCGACTCGGCTGGGTCCCGCGGAGTGTCTACGCCCGGCTCGACGACGTCGTGACCGAGCGTCCAGGCCCGGATGGCACACCCGTGGTCTGCGACACCTGGGATAACGCCCTGCTCACCTGCACTGCTCACCCGGAGCGGGGACGCGACTTCACGATGCTCTGGGAGCCGCGTCGCATCGCACCCGGCCATGCCAACACGTGGTATTTCGAAGCGGTGGGCATGGACGGCGGCGTGCGGTTCTCCACGCGGGAGCCGGCCACCCTGCGACGCTTCAGCGTGCGCGACGGAGAGCAGGTGTGGGAGGAAGTGCAGCCGGGCAACGTCTCGGCCTGGCCGGTAGTCTCCGGCGCCATCTTCGAGTTCGGCTTCGGGGACGCCCTGCTCCAGATGTGGGCCGCTTACTTCGCGGAGCGCGCCGGAGCACTCGGGGATCGATTCGGCACGGCCACGCCCCATGAGGCGCTGATGGCCCATCGGGTCTTCGACGCTGCTCTGCGCTCCCAGCGGTCCGATTCGCCCCAGTCGCCCTGAGGGCCCTCTCCACAGTGCTTGGATGGACCTATGGCGAAGCCAAAGGACGCAAAGCCCAAGAAACTGCCGCGGGAGTTCTACGAGAAGACGCTTTACCAACTCCAGGGCGAACTCGTCACCATGCAGGAGTGGGTGAAGTCGACCGGGGCGCGCATCGTCGTGGTCTTCGAGGGTCGAGACGCAGCGGGCAAGGGTTCGACCATCAAGCGAGTGACGGAATACCTCAACCCGCGCATGGCTCGCATCGTGGCACTGCCCACGCCCACGGAGCGCCAGCGCACACAGTGGTACTTCCAGCGCTACGTGGAGCAACTGCCCGCGGCCGGGGAGATCGCGCTCTTTGACAGATCCTGGTACAACCGCGCCGGCGTCGAGCGCGTCATGGGCTTTTGCACCGCGGAGGAATATCGGAGGTTCCTGCACCAGGCGCCCATCTTCGAGCGCATGCTCATCGAGGACGGCATCCTCCTGCGCAAGTACTGGTTCAGCGTGAGCAATCACGAGCAGGAGCGACGCTTCGCCTCCCGGTTGAACGACCCGATGCGGCAATGGAAACTCTCGCCCATGGACCTGGAGTCCATCACCCGCTGGGAGGACTACTCCAGGGCAAAGGACGAGATGATGGTGCACACGGACTCATCGGAGTCCCCGTGGTTCGACGTCGAGGCCGATGACAAGCGCAAGGCGCGCATCAACATGATCCATCACCTCCTCTCGACCATCCCCTACGAACCGGTTACCCGGCCACCGCTCGTCCTGCCGGAGCGACCGGATGGGCACGGATACGAGCGACCGCCCAGGGATCTCAATCGCTACGTGCCCGACTACGCCGGGGAGTTGCTCGGCCGCGAGGGCTCCGCCTGATCGCTGCCGATCCCGGCGAGCTGCGCATTGGCGACGGCCCCGATGAGAATGACGTAGGCGGCGACGTAGAGCACCAGGCTGAGGATGACGCTGCTGGCGAGGGCGCCGTACATCGCCTGGTAGGACGTGGCGAACCGCAGGTAGACGCCGAAGCCAATGAAGACGGCGAGGCTGCCCACGGTGCCGAAGGCTGCGCCCGGCCAGTGCACCGAGGGACCCTGCTTGCCGCCGGCGGTGCGGAAAGTAAGCACGAGCAGGGCCGTGCCGATGAGAAGCCCTACGACGATCCCCACGGTGAACGCCGCTGCCCGCCAAGGTTCATCGAGAGAACTGGCCCAGGCGGCCCCCGCCGCGCTTGCCAGAAGAAGGATCCCCAGGACCACGACGGTGAGGAGTGCTCCGAGGAAGGCGATGGCGCGGGCGTTGATGTAGTGCTGCGGATCCATGCCGTAGGCCACGCGCACGGCGCGAAGGAAGGCGTAGATGCCCGAGGAGACTGCCCAGAGCACCGTGATGAGCGAGAGGACCAGGCTCCACGACACGGTCGAGCTGGACGCCTTCGATGCCGTCTGTATTTGGCTGGCGAGGAGGCTCGCGAAGGAGTCCGGCGCGGAGCTCCGCAGAGTCTGCACGGCCTCGTCAAGAACGGCAGGATCGACGAGGCGGCCGAAGATGATGCTGATCGCGATGAGCGTGGGCGTTACGGCGATGGCGGCCCAGAAGGCAACGGCGGCAGCCGAGAGGCTGATGCGCTCACGCGACTGTGCCGACGCGACGGCGACAGTGAAGTTCACTGCCTGGGTAAGCCGAGGGTGCTGTGCCAGGTAGGCGGTGATTCTCGGCTCGACGGCCTTCATGTCACACGAGGGCGAAGATTGCCGACGCGATGAGGCTCGCAATGCCCAGGTAGATGAGCACCACGCCGATGGCCGCGATGCGCAGGGGTGCGCGCTCGTCACTTACAGCGATGGTGAAGGCGTGCGTGTAGACCTTGCGGAACGGCGTGGCCTCGCGGGCGGGATTGCCCTGGGGGTCACGCTGGAACCAGTAGGCCTTCTCGCTCGACATGCCGTAGAAGGCGAAGCCGAGGCCGAAGAGGATGAGGAAGATCCCGAGCAGCAGGAAGGTGATGACGGTGACGGACACGCGAGAACCCTAGCGGCTCCGCGCTAACCTTCGGCATGCCCCGTGAGCACGGCGCCCCGCGTGAGGTCGAGGTCGCGGGCGGCGCGGTGCGCATATCCAGTCCGAATCGGCCGATGTGGCGCGAGGGCGATGAGATCATCACCAAGTTCGACCTGGCCCTCTACTACGCGAAAGTGGCGCCAGCCCTGCTGCGGGCAGTGCGTGACAGGCCCACGACGTTGCAGCGCTGGCCTGATGGCGTCCTCATCGACGGGGAATTCAGCGAGAGCTTCTATAACAAGCACCTGCCCAAGGGTGCCCCCGACTACGTGGCTACCGCGACGGTCACCTTTCCCTCGGGGAGGACCGGAGTGCAGGTCTGCCCGGACAACGAGCGCACGCTCGTGTGGGCGGCCAACCTCGGCACGGTCACCTTCCACCCCTGGCCCGTCACCCGCGTGGATGTCGATCGCCCTGACGAGCTGCGTATCGATCTGGACCCGCAGGAGGGCAGGGGGTTCGGGGATGCTGTCGAAGTGGGGCTCGCCCTTGCCGAGATGCTGCGTGCGTGGGGAGCGGATCCCTACGTCAAGACGAGTGGCGGCCGAGGTCTGCATGTGTTCGTGGCGATCGAGCCGCGCTGGGAGTTCCTCGACGTGCGCCACGCCGCCATCGCTCTGGGACGTGCACTCGAGCGGGAGATGCCCGACCTCGTCACCACGGCATGGTGGAAGGAGGAGCGCGGGGCCCGGGTGTTTGTGGACTACAACCAGATGGCACGCGATCGCACGATGGCCTCCGCTTGGTCCGTGCGGGCGCGTCCGGGTGCCCCCGTTTCCATGCCGGTCACCTGGTCATCGCTTGCGGAGGTCGATCCCGCCGACTTCACCCTTCGCACGGTTCCGCTGATCCGCGAGGAATCCGGCAATCCCTGGTCCACGCTCGGCAAAGCCCCCTTTGACATCACGGTGCTACTCGATCTGTGGCGAGAGGACGGCGAGGTGCGCGGGCTAGGGGAGATGCCCTTCCCGCCGGACTATCCGAAGATGCCGGGGGAGCCACCGCGGGTGCAGCCGAGTCGTGCACGAAAGACCTGACGTCAGCCCTGGTCGATCTGCATAACCACGGCCTTGGGCTCGGTCATGAACTCCCGGCTGAAGTTGCCGCCCTCGCGGCCGACGCCGGAGTCACCGAATCCGCCAAAGGGCAGTCGCAGATCGCGGATGAAGAAGCAGTTGACCCACACGGTGCCGGCATTAAGGCGGGCTGCCATGCGGTGGGCTCGGCTGAGGTTCTCTGTAAAGACCATCGCGTTGAGGCCGTAGCGGGTGTCATTGGCCAGCGCCAGGGCCTCCTCTTCGGTGTCGAAGGGGGTGGCCACGGTGACGGGTCCGAAGATCTCCTCCTTGACCACACGTGCGTGCCCCGGGGCGTCCGTGATGATCGTGGGCTTCACGCTCCAGCCGTCGCCTACGCCGCCCGTGAGCACGCGTCCGCCACCGAGCGCCTCGGTGTCGAGGTAACTCTGGACCTTGGTGAAGTGCTCCTCGCTCGCGAGGGCAGCCGAGAACTGCGTGGCGGGGTCCTTCGGGTCGCCCATGACGAGCGCCTCGGCTGCGACCTTGTAGCGAGCCATGAAGTCCTCGTAGATTCCGCGCTGCACGTAAAGGCGGCTGCCTGCCAGGCACACCTGGCCGGCGTTGCGGAAGATCGCCTCGACCGCCCAGTAGACGGCGTTGTCGAGATCAGCGTCCTCGAAGACGATGTTGGCGCCCTTGCCGCCGAGCTCGAGGCTCACCGGGGTGAGATTGCGTGCCGCGACGCCGCTGATGATCTTGCCGGTGCCCGATTCCCCGGTAAAGGTGATGCGGTCGACATCGGGACTCTCGGTGAGTGCCGAACCTGCCGAATCCGGGCCGTAGCCGTGCACGATGTTGAGCACTCCGGGTGGGAAGCCAGCCTCGATGGCGAGTCGTCCGACGATCGTGGCGGAGACGGGGGTGTCCTCGGCAGGCTTCCACACGACGGTGTTGCCCCAGGCCAGCGCGGGCATGACCTTCCAGGTGCCGAGCATGAGCGGGAAGTTCCACGGCGAGATAGCCACGACGACGCCGACCGGCTCCCACCGCGTGTAGGCATGGTGGCCGGTGTCCATCGGGAGGGTCTCCGCCGCGGACATGCGGGCGTGATCGGCGAAGAAGCGCACGTTGAGAATCGAGCGCGCGACGTCATGGCGCGCCTGTGTGATGGGCTTGCCCATGTCGCGGGTGTCGGCCATCGCAAGCTCGTCGGTGTGCTCCTCCATGAGGTCGGCGAGCCGATGCATGAGCTGCTGGCGCTTCTCGTACCCCATGCGCGGCCACGGGCCGGAGTCAAAGGCCTCGCGCGCGGCCGCGATTGCCCGATCCGCGTCAGCTTTGCCGCCGCACGCGATTGTCGCCCACTGCTCACGGGTGTAAGGGTCGACGTCGGGCATCGTCGCGCCGTCCAGCGAGGAGACTTCCTCGTTGGCGATGATGTGGCCGTAGAACTCCATGTCAAGACCTCCCGTGCGTGGTGCGGGAATCGTCCCACGCACGGGAGGTCGTCAACCAATGCCCTGTCCCGAGGGCCAGAACGCCTCGGATCAGGACGCGGGGATGGCTGCCTCGAGCGCGTCGCGGGCGGTCTCGACGGTGGCGCGGAATGTCTCGGCGGCCGCCTTGGTGGCGGTGCGCTGTGCCTCGCGAGCCGGCTCGATCGCCGTGCGGTAGGCCTCCCACGCAGCGCGCCGCTCCTCACGAGTGGTGGCCGCTGCCATGGCAGACTTGAGCTGGTCCTGCGCGGCAGCGGTCGCTGTCTTGAATGTCGAGCGGGTGGATTCCATTGTGGAGCGCAACTGCTCAATGGCACCGGCCATGGCCGAGCGGTAGGCCGTCACGGCGGCGAGCTGATCCGCGGGCAGAGTCGCTGTGTCGAACGCGGTGATGGCCGCCTGGACGGCTGACGCGAAGGCGACGCGTGCGGCCTCACGAGCAGCAGCGTCTTCGCCGGCGGCATCGACGGCGGCGCGGAGCGCCGTGCGCGCGGATTCGAGTGCGGACTTCAGGGCAGTGCCAGCCTCGTCCGTCACGGTGCGATCGACGTGGCGCTCAAGCCAGCGGTCCCGGGTCTGTCCCTGGCCGACCCTGTCTCCCTGGCCGAACCCAATACCCGCACCGAGTCCGGGGCCGTGGCCCGGGTGGCTGCCCTCGCGGGCCTGGGCGGCGGTGGCGCCGGCGGCGACAGCACCGGTGCCGATCAGCAGGACGGCCGCGGCAGCGGCGATGGTGCGTCGGGTGCCCACAGCGACTCCTCGTTCTCGTGATGCGCGACTCGCATCGATGGCCCCAGACTGGCAGGGACCTGCCGTAGAAAGCGCGATCACAAGGGGCCTCCCAGGAATCCCTCACACAACCCTGACAATTCCGGGGGCGACCCCATGCGATCCCGAGGAGTCCCTGAGGATCAGGCGCCCGGAATCCCCAGCACGGCCGTGACGTCGATGGGGGAGTCGATCGGTCGCTGGTCGTAGGTGCACGATTCGGGGGAGCGATCGGGCCTCCAGCGCAGCCACGTCGCCACATGGCGCAGTCGATCTCCCTCGAATTGGTCGTAGGCCACCTCCGCCACCTGCGTGGGAGTGAGTGCATGCCAGGCCTGCGCACGGCCGCGGTTCCATCGATTGACACCTCCGGGGCGTCGCACGTCCCCGCCTTCGCCGCGCCATGGGTGGTCCGCGTCATCGTCGAGGCGCAGGGATCGCAGGCTCTCGGTGACCTCGCGACGCCGCGCTGCCGAAAACCCGGAGGCCGCACCGACATGGTGGAGTCGACCGTGGTTGTCGTAGAGGCCGAGCAGGAGCGAGGCGACCTCGTCCGGGTTCTTGGTGTGGGGTCTCCACCCGGCGACTACGGCGTCGAGGGTGCGCCGGTGTTTCACCTTAAGCAGCGTGCGCTTGCCCGGTTGGTACGGCGCATCGATGGGCTTGGCAATGAGTCCGTCGAGTCCACCGCCCTCGAAGTCGTGAAACCACCTCACGGCTTCGGCGTGGTCGGACGTCATCGGGGTCAGCCGGACGTCGGGCGACTCCCATGCCAGCCCCTCGAGGGTTGCGCGCCGATCGGCGTACCTGTCGTCGATGAGGGAGCGATCCCCGAGGGCAAGGATGTCGAACGCGATGAAGATTGCGGGCGTCTCCTCCGCCAGGCGAAGGATGGAGGAGGACTCGCTGCGCGGGCGAAGCCGGGTGCCGAGAGCGGGGAAGTCGAGTACCCCGTGGCACAGGATGACCACCTCGCCGTCGAGGACGATCCCGTCGGGAAGGGCTCGGCGAAGCGCGGCGACGACCTCGGGGAAGGCATAGGCGAGATCGTCGCCACCGCGCCCCTGCAGGCAGACGCGCTCTCCCGATCGGAATGCGATCGCACGGAAGCCGTCCCACTTGGGCTCGAATGCCAGCCCAGGGTCACTCGGCACGGAATCACCCGCGAGCGTTGCGAGCATGGGTGCGACCGGCGGCTGGATCGGCAGATCCCATGACGCGTCGGCGATGGCCATTCCGTGATGGTGGCACGAGCCGCGCATGACCGAGGACCCGCGTAGCATCCCGGGCGTGCCCGGACGCCTCGTCGATAGAGATCCCCAGGTGTCGCCGGAACGGCTCCTCACCGATCTCGTACCACCGCCGCATTTCGCGTCGGTGAGCTTCGCGACGTACGCGCCGGATCCCGGGCAGCCCAGCCAGGCCGCTGCCGTGGCCGCCCTGGAGGCCTTCGCCGGCCGCCTCGAGCAACGACCGTCGCGGCGATGGCTGCGCAAGGCGGCGCCACCCGAGGAGCGGGCCGGCGTCTATCTGGACGGCGGCTTCGGTGTCGGCAAGACGCACCTGCTGGCCTCGCTGTGGCACGTGGCTCCGGGGCCGCGCGCCTACGGAACCTTCGTGGAGTACACCAACCTCGTCGGCGCTCTCGGCTTTGCGGAGGCCGCCGCGCGCCTATCGACGTACCGGCTGGTCTGCATCGACGAGTTCGAATTGGATGACCCCGGCGACACGGTGCTCATGTCGACGCTGCTCGGCCGGCTTGTCGACGCGGGTGTGCGCCTTGCGGCGACGTCGAACACGCTTCCCGAACGCCTCGGCGATGAGCGCTTTGCCGCAGAGGACTTCTTGCGTGAGATCCAGGGGCTGTCAGCTCACTTCGAGGTCGTGCGGATCGACGGCGATGACTACCGCCACCGTGGGGCACCGGTCGCTCCGGAGCCATGGACTGACGACGACGTGCGCCTGCGCGCTGAGCAGCAGCCGGGCGCTGTCATCGACGACTGGCGAGAACTCCAGCGACATCTCGGGCGCGTGCACCCCTCCCGGTACGCCGCCCTGCTTGATGGCGTGCAGTCTGCTCACTTCGTGGGCGTGCGCACGTTGACTGATCAGGTCGAGGCATTGCGGACGGTGGTGCTCATCGACCGCCTCTACGACCGGGACATCCCCGTGCGAGCATCAGGGGCCGCGCTGGACCGCCTCTTCTCGGAGGAGATGTTGCGCGGCGGGTATCGCAAGAAGTACCGGCGCGCCCTTTCGCGCGTTGTGGCGCTGGGCCGTCTTGGCGACACGCCCCCGCGTCAAGGGCCTGAGACGCCCGCCGTGGCATAGTCATCCCATGGAGATGACAGGCTTCTTCAGCATCCTGGGCGTCGGCATCGTCATCGGCGTGATCGCTCGCCTCCTCGTCCCGAGCATGCAGCCGATTGGCTGCTTCATGACGATCATCTGCGGCATCGTCGGAGCGGCGATCGGCACGTGGATCGGCGTGCAGTTCTTTGATCAGATTTGGGGCTTCAGTTGGATCACCCTGATCTTCCAGATACTGGTCGCAACCATCCTCGTCGCCATCGTGGCCGCGCTCTTCCGTAAGAGTTCTGTTTAGCCGTGAGCTCGTGGGCCGATAGCCGGACTCTCACCCGCCAGTCGTGGGCCGTCCTCAAGGGCAGCCGCTACCTGATGGCCTATCCGACGGTGGGGGCCCTCGCCTGCATGGTGCCACTTGCCCTGCTGGTGCCAGGCTTCCTCTTTATCGCCGCCGACCAGAACTGGATCGGTTGGGGCCTGGTCATCCTGGGTGGCTACCTGGCTGCGCTGGTGAACACGCTCTTCCAGGCGGGCCTCACCGTGAGCGCCGCCGCGGAACTTGAGGGCGGTAGTTCTTCACTCGGTCACGGACTCGGCACGGCCTTCGGGCGCTTGGGGCGCCTGGCTCGGTGGGCCTTCGTCAGCGCCGTCGTGGGCGCCCTCGTCGGCCTCATCCGGGGCAATGGCAACGGTGGACTCGCCGAGATCATCTTCCGCAGTGTCCTTGCGGCAGCTGCCGGCGTCATGTGGCAGCTCATCACCTACTTCGTGATGCCGGCCATGATGCTCGACGACCTGGGCATGATCAACGCCATCAAGAAGTCCGCGGTGACCTTCAAGGAGCGCTGGGGGACCCAGCTCTCCGGTGGTGTGCGCATCGGCGGACTCATCGGCCTCGTCGCGATCCTGCCCGCGATGATCGCCATCGTGGCGGGTGCGCTTCTCACGACCGCGGGCTCGTGGGCCCTGGGGCTGCCGCTCGCCATCATCGGCGTTGTGGTCCTGCTCGTCGCGGGACTGATCCTCAGCGCGATCCGGGGAGTCTTCTCCGTGGTGCTTTACCGCTACGCCACGCAGGGAGTCGTCGAGGGCGGCTTCACCGAGCAGCAGCTCGCCGGTGCGGTGAAAGTGAAGGCCTGACCTAATGACGGGGCAACTCCAGCCCAGAGGCAGTGATCGCGGCAGCGAGAGCGCTCGCTAGGCCCGCGACATCGCGTGCCCGCTCGAGATCGGCGTCGCCCAGGAGCAACACGAGGGAGCCGTCGTCGCACTCCGCGACCACGCAGGCTTCCCGACCCTCCGTGGCTGCCGCTACGGCTCGCGACCGCTCGTTGCGATGGACCACGTCAAACGGGATCGGCAAAGTGCTCACATAGGCGTCCCACTCACGCCTCCGGCGCACAGGGGAGTGCGTAATGTCGCACAGCGAGCAGTGGCGCCCCGCCAGCTTGCCCGCGAGGTAGGCGATCTCGCCGCGCAGGCCGCCGTCGGCGTCGTAGACACCGATGAGACGAATCACCGTGGTCATGTGCTGATCCACGTGGCATAGGCGGCAAAGACGAGGAAGCGCGTGAAGCGCCCGAGGAAGACGGCCGGGTAGAAGACGCGCGGCGAGACCCCGAGTGCCCCGGAGAGCAGCCCTGCGACGTCGAAGGCGGGGAAGGGTGGGGCGGACACTGCGAAGAGGACCACGAAGGCCCGCACCGGGTGCGCGAGCTGGCGTCCCACCCATGTGGAGAAGCGCGTCCCCTCGAACGACCCCCGTCCCGCGCGCCCGGCGAGGTAGCCGGAGGTTTCTCCGATCGTGGCCCCGAGCGCCGTCGTGAAGGCAATGAGCCATGGCTGTGAACTCGCCTCCATCATCTGCAGGATGATCGGGTTGTAGGGGATGGGCACGGCGACGGTGAGGTTGGTGACCAGGGCCAGTAAGAAGGAGCCGGCGTACGCGGAGCCCTCGAGACCAGCGAAGAAGTCCTGGACGGGCGGTAGTCCGAAGACCCAATAGGCAACGATGTTGAGGGCCACGAGCGCCGTGATCCCCGCCGCGAGACGGACCCACGAGTGCCTACGGCGTTCGGCCAGGTCATCAGCCAGCGGCTGGCTCGCGTCATCGGGCACTGCGGGCTCCGCCATCGCGGTTCAGTCAGCCTCGATCGTGTCGCCACCACGGCCGACGGGCTCTGGCTCGTCGTTCCCCTGCGTGGCGTGACGCCGTTCGTCGCGTCCGTGCTTCCACGCCATGCCGCCAACGACGGCCAGCGCTGCCGGGATCATGCTCGCGCCGGCCTGCACGCATGAAAGGCACATGTCAGGCGTCCGCTTCCAAGGGTTCCGCATCGGTCGACTTCTCTGCGCGGGCCCGGCGCAGGGAATGCCAGATGACCCAGACACCGAACAGCACGAGTAGCATCGTCATGTACTGAGCACCGGTGAGGCCGAAGACGCGCTCGTCGTTGATACGGACGAAGTCGGTCAGGAAGCGAGCGGTGCCATACATGATCGCGAATGCACCGGCCATGACTCCTGCGGGTGCCTTGGCGCGATCGATGAGCACCAGCACGAGGATGATCGGTATCAGCCAGAGGATCTCGTAGAGAGCAGCGTTGTGGTAGGTCGTGCCCACGACGAGAGGGCCTTCGACCACCGTGCCACCGGTGTAGGTCCAGCCGAGGAAGAAGTCGGTGGGGCCGCCGAGGTGCTCACCCACCGCGACGCAGCCGATGCGGCCGATCATCTGTCCTATCGCGAGGCCGAGGACGGCGCCATCGAGGAGTTCCCACCTGCGGTCCTTGGGCCAGTGGCGCATGAAGAGCGGCGCGAGGAGGATCGCGGTGACGAATCCACCGGTGAACTGGAGCCCGCCATCCCACACGGCGATGACGTCGATCGGCGAGCGAATCTCCTCGAGATGCGTGACGACCCAGAGAAGTCGCGCGCCCACGAAGCCGACGCCTACGAGAATGAGCCCAATCTTCTCGGTCTCGGAGCGAGGGATTCCGTAGCGCTGGTTGCGCCAGGCCGCGACGTAGATGCCCACGATCACGCCGAGCGCGACGAAGATTCCGAAGGTCATCAGCCGCAGGGGTCCGAGCTGCACCGACGGGAACGTCGGAAAGGCGATGCCGGCGATGAGAGCGTCCACCGGTCCAGGGTAGGGGACGGCGTGGGCCCAAGGCGTCTCAGCGGTACGCCATGGTGGGCGATACAG
>JBMOIL010000004.1:0-35890 GCA_049317345.1 Candidatus Nanopelagicales bacterium | reverse complement strand
ACGTCGGACCCGTCCTCCCAGAGGACGTCGCAGAGCACTCCCACGGCGCCTTCGTGCCAGGGGATGCGGTGCAGGGTGGAGAGGTCAGGGCGCATCACCATGTCGCCGTAACCGGAGTCCCAGGACGACATCGCGTAGCCGGACACCGTGTTCATGTCTATGTCAACCGCGAGGAGGTAGTTGCATCCCTCCGTGCCGTGCGCCAACGTGTCATTGACGAAGTGGTCTGCATGGATCCGCTTGCCCTGCATGCGTCCCTGCATGTCCGTGATGCCGACGACGACCGTGTCAATGAGGCCCTCGTCGACCTCACGCCGCAGAGTGTCGACGTCCAGGGGCACCGGTCGAGCCATGTCCACCTCCCGAGTCGGGCAGCACGCCGGACGATCGGGTGTCCGGGGACGGGACTCTATCCCGCCCGCAGACCCTACTCAGCCGAGACGGACATCGGGGTGAACTTCCTCGACCACAGGTCCGCGACCAGGTCGGGGTGCTCCATCTGCGCCACATGGCCGCAGTCGTCGAGGAGGACAACATCGGCCTCGGGGAACTCCCGGGCCGCCCGAGCGGCTCCTCGGACATCGACGAGGACGTCGTCCTCACCGTAGATCGCCAGGACAGGCTTGCGGACCTGCCGGGCAAGCCGCCATGGGCGACGGGGACCTCGATCCGCGTAGGTCGCAAGGAGACCGCGAAGCGATCGCAGGAAGGCATCGGTCGCGTAGGGCAGGGAGTCACGTTGATCCGTCTCGGCAATGAGAGCCTCGCGCAGTGACAGGGGGATACGGCCGGGGTCGGTCGTGCACGAATCGAGCGTTGCCTGAACCCGCCGCTCGGCCGAGACCGCTGCGTAACGGCGCACAAGCGCCTCTCCCACCCCCGGCACCGCGACGACGGGCAGGTGCGCATTGCCGCGGCCGACCCGCGTCGACGGCAGTGCGGGTGACACCAGCGTCATCGACGACACAAGGTCGGGACGATGCGCGGCAAGCTGGAGAACGACGGCACCACCCATGGAGTTGCCCACCACATGCACGGGACCCGTGACACCGCGGCGGCGGCTCCACGCCTCGATCGTCGCCGCGACGGTGCGCGCGTGTCCGCGCGGGGAGTAGTCGCCGTCCCGCGGGGGCGGTGACATGCCGAAGCCCGGCAGGTCGACGGCGAGCATGGCGGTCTGGCCGCCGAGTCGCTCCATGAGCGGGACCCAATTGAGCGCCGAGCCACCCAGCCCATGGACGAGCACCGTGGCCACCGGGCCCTCCCCGGCCTCACGGGCATGAAGCTCCCCGGTCGGAAGGGACCAGCGCTCGCCCGAGGGGATCGTCACCCGCTTATGGGACCACGGCACCGGGGTTGAAGCGCGCTCGGGCACTAGCATGGCCACGTGACCGCGGCCGAAGATGTGCACCCATCTGAAGCCGCTCCCCCTGGCCTGGCCCGACTCCCTCGCGAGGAGCGCCGCGCTCAGGTGCTGCGTGCCGCTCGGGAAGTTTTCGTCGCCCAGGGCTACCACACCGCGGCGATGGACGACATCGCCGAGCGAGCAGGGGTAAGCAAGCCGGTCCTCTACCAGCACTTCCCCGGCAAGCTCGATCTCTACGTCGCACTGCTCGACGACGGCATCGCCGTGCTCCTTGACACGCTTCGGGTGTCTCTTGAGGCCACCACCGACAATAAGCAGCGCGTTCGCGGCGCGATCGCGGCGTACTTCGCCTTCGTCGATGATCCTGACGGTGCCTACCGACTTGTCTTCGAGAGCGACCTGACCAATGAGCCTGCGGTCCGCTACCGCGTCGAGGCCGCTGACGATGCCTGCTCCCTGATGCTCGGCAGGGTGATCGCGGAGGACACCGGGCTCTCTGCCGCCCAGGCCGAGCTCCTGGCAGCAGGACTTCTGGGCATGGCCCAGATCGCCTCCCGGCGCTGGTTGCGCGAGGAGCCGCGCATGACGCGCGAGGCCGCGGTCGATCTCATCGCCGGTCTGGGCTGGCGCGGCATCGGTGGCTTCCCGCTGTCTCACCCCCCGACGCCCTGATGCGGCTTCCGCGTTAGCCTGGGGACGAAGGAGGATCCGTGGAGATCAAGATCGGCGTTCAGCAGACCGCACGCGAGATCGTGCTCGAGTCGGACCAGACTCCCCAGGACATCGAGGCCGCAGTGCGTGCCGCCATCGCTGACGGCGGGATCCTCAGCCTCGAGGACGACAAGGGCCGGCGCGTCATCGTGCCCGGTGACCGCATCGCCTACGTTGAGGTCAGCCCCGCGACATCACGCCGCGTCGGCTTCGGCACCTGACCGAACCGCACTCAGGACGACAGACCGAGCGCGCGCATACGCCGCGAGTGCTCATCGGTGAGGCGCGACAGCATCGCGCCGATGGCCGTGAGATCCATGCCGCCGCTCTGCGTGCCGACCTCGCCGACCAGCAGGGCCGTCAGCGCTTCGCGTTCGGCGGCGACGTGCTGGGCCTGCGACAGTGCCTCGCCCACGAGTCGACGTGCCCAGAGGGCGAGGCGTCCCTCGACGCGCGGGTCCGCGGCGATAGCGGCCCGCACGCGGTCGACGACGAAGGCCGATTGCCCGAGGTCCTCGCAGACGTCGAGCACGAGCGCCTGTGTCTGCGGGTCGAGGTGAGCGGCGATCTCGCGATAGAAGTCGACGCCGATCCCATCGCCGACATAGGCCTTGACCAAGCCCTCGAGCCAGTCGCTCGGGGCGGTCATCTCGTGGAAGCGTTCGAGCGGTTGCCGGAAGGGTTGCATCGCGACCGCGGGATCCGCGCCTATTTCTACGAGGCGGTCGCGCAAGCGGGAGAAGTGACGGAACTCGGCCGCAGCCATGGCGGCGAGTTGCGCTTCGTCTTCGATGGTCGGAGCCAACGCCGCATCGGCAGCGAGCCGCTCGAAGGCCATGAGCTCCCCATAGGCCAGCACGCCGAGGAGGTCGACGACGGCGGCGCGATAGTCCACGTCATTCGTGAGCGCGTCACCGTCGATCGATGCCATGGCCGAAGATTAGTGCCCGCGGGGTACCATGAATTCATCGCGTGAGCGATGCGGGCGCCCGGCCGGGCCCCCGAGGGGTGTGAGCCCCATCCGCCCCCCGTGTGTGGCGCCCCCGGTGAGGATCGGGTGCGGTGCCCGCGGAGTCGCACTGGAGCACAACCATGACCGATTCACCCCCTATTGAGCCCACGGACACTGAATCCATCGACGCCGAGACAGCCGTCGAAGTCGTAGCGCCCGTAGCCCCCACGTTCGCCGAGCTCGGCGCATCGCCCGAGATCGTCGCCTCGCTAGCTGCCGCCGGAATCGAGCGCGCCTTCCCGATCCAGGCCATGACACTTCCGCTGGCTCTCGAGGGCCGCGACCTCATCGGCCAGGCCAAGACCGGCACCGGCAAGACCCTGGGCTTCGGTATTCCCCTTCTCCAGCGGGTGGAGCGCGACGACACCCCCGGGGCGGCACCTCAGGCGCTCGTGGTGGTGCCGACGCGCGAACTCTGCGTGCAGGTCGCCGGAGACCTCGAGCAGGCCGGTGCGCACCAGAGAGCCCGAGTGCTCAGCGTCTACGGCGGTCGTTCCTATGAACCCCAGGTCGAGGCACTCGCTACAGGCGTCGAGGTCGTCGTCGGCACACCGGGGCGACTCATCGATCTGATGCAGCGGCGCTCGCTCGACCTCTCGCGCGTGCGCGTACTGGTCCTGGACGAAGCCGATGAAATGCTCGACATGGGCTTCCTGCCCGACGTCGAGCGCCTCGTCGCGGAGTTGCCAGCCGCGCGGCAGACGATGCTCTTCTCGGCCACCATGCCCGGCCAGATCGTCGCCCTTGCGCGCCGCTACATGACGCAGCCGACCCATATCCGCGCCGCCGACCCGGGTGACGACCGTGCCACCGTCGATGCCATCGAGCAGCACGTATGGCGCGCGCACCCCATGGACAAGGTCGAACTCCTCGCTCGCGTCCTCCAGGCCGATGGCCGTGGCCTCACGATGATCTTCACGCGCACGAAGCGCAAGGCGCAGAAGATCGCCGATGAACTCACCGAGCGCGGCTTCGCCGTCGGGTCCGTCCATGGCGATCTTGGCCAGGGAGCGCGCGAGCAGGCTCTGCGCGCGTTCCGCAATGGCAAGGTCGATGTGCTCGTCGCCACCGATGTCGCGGCACGCGGTATCGACGTCGACGGGGTGACCCACGTCATCAACTACGAGTGCCCTGACGATGAGAAGACCTACCTCCATCGCATCGGACGCACCGGTCGAGCGGGTGCCAGCGGTGTCGCGGTGACGTTTGTCGACTGGGAGGACATCGCACGTTGGCAGATGATCGACAAGATCCTCGGGCTGCCCTTCAAGGATCCCCTTGAGACCTACTCCACGTCCGACCACGTCTACACCGGACTCGGCATCTCCCGCGACGTCACGGGGAGGCTCGCCAAGGACAAGCAGACGCGCGCGGGGCTCCAGGCCGAAGAGGTCGAGGACCTTGGCGAGACGGGCAAGCGCAAGCCCGCGTCAGCGCATCCGCGCGGTGGGTCCACGCGTACGTCGTCTCGCAGCTCGGGCCGGGACGCAGGACGCGAGCGATCGAGTCGCCCGGCCGCCGCGAATCCGGAGGCATCCGCCGAAGGCGGTGCCCCGTCCAGCCGGCGCCGCAAGCGCACGAAGCGCGGTGGCGCACCCGCCCAGGGCGAGTAGGCCTAGGAGAGGTAGCCCCACTCACGCAGGGTGTCCACCAACCCCGGTGACGATGCCATCGCTGGGATGTCGTCAGGGTCGCACCAGCGTGCATCCTCGGCATCGTCCGCGGCGTGGGGCTCCCCCGCACCCATGAAGGCGAAGTCCGCGATCAGGTACGTCGATCCGGATCCGCTCGCGCGCTCGACCAGGCCGACGAACTCCGGTGCCGTCACCTCAATCCCCGTCTCCTCCGCAACCTCGCGGGCAGCAGCGACATCCCACGACTCGTCGCCGTCCACGCGCCCACCCGGGATAGACCACAGGCCTCGAGCCGGCTCCTGCCCCCGACGAACGAGCAGGATGCGGCCCTCCGGATCGCGCACGATGCCGCCAGCGCACGGAATGCTCCACGACACCGGGGAACCAGCGGGCGGGGTAGTGCCCCAGGGCACTTCGATGCCGGGTGGCAAGCCATCGAGACCCGGCCACGTCGTCATCGCCAGCGTGAAGCGATGCTGGGCGGCTGGCTCCTCCGCAACGGGCTCGAGGCAGATGTGCACGAGCGGGCTCTCGTGGGTGGCCTGTCGACCGAGATGATCGAGTGCCGCGCTGATCTCAGCGCGCATCGCAGGCGCCAGGTAGAGCCACATGGCCGAGTGCCACACGACGAGCGTCGTGCCCCGCTGCAACTCGAGGCCGCTCACGTAGTCCAGGGCATCCGCGGTCACGAGAGACACGTCGATCTCTTCCGCCACGTCGAGCGCCCCGCGCAACCGCTCGAAGCGGGCAGGGTGATCGGGCCAGATGAAGGACGTGAGAGTCAGCCGGCCATCCGTGCTGGTCGCGTCGACAGGAGCGAGGTCGCACCCGACGCGTTCGACGATGACGGGCAGAGCTCCCCATGCGGCGTGGTCCTCGGCCACGACAGCCTCGGCGATGAGACCGTCGACTCTGAGCGACAGCCCCGCCGAGCAACCGATCTCGTGGAGGCGCACCGGAAGTCCGAAACCCCGCGCGACTCGTCGTAGGAGCGCCGCGAGACCCACCGTGCGGCCCACCTCGTTGGTCTGCGGGACTCGGGTGAGGGCCGCTTCCACCACGTCGCGGTGGGAGTCGATCGTCGCGAGGAACGCGCGCCTGAGGCGCTCGCGATCGGCCTCGTCGCGCGGCGGGGTGCCGCCGGTGGTGGGTAGGTAGAGGGCAATCTCCGGGGCTTCCCGTGCCAGCGCCAGTCGATGGACGGCGGAGAGGAGCCGCAGGGGGATCATGTCGGCCACACGCGCGTTCGCGTACGGCGCGAGCAGGGAGCTGAGGGGTTGATCGTCGGCCCACTCGGCGACGCATCGCGCGAGATCGGCGTACACGGGCGCCTCCAGCCGATCGCACGAGGCCGCGATGTCGAGGAAGATCTCGCGAATCCCCGGTCGGCTGTCGCGGCTGGGGCCCATGCCGTGAGGGTAGGCGTGTCGCTGCCCGAAAGGCCACCGGGAGCGCGCGCGCGGCGTAGCCTGACCGCCCATGAGCCAGACATCGACGCAGTCACGCATGACCGGCACGCGCATCCTCTTCGGCATCAACGGCCTCGTCGCGGGATTCGGCGCCCTTTTTTCCTTCACGCTGACGGTCCTCGGCACCTATCCCAGTCAGAACACCAATCCGACCGCACTGGGCTTCGCGGACCAAGGACTCCTCGGCCGAGTTTTCGACTACTTCACCTACTTCACCCTGTGGTCCAACATTCTGGTCGCGATCGTGATGCTCATGCTCTTCGCACGACCCGACCGAGACAGCTTCTGGTTCCGCGTCTTGCGACTCGACAGCGTGCTCATGATTGTCGTCACGGGCATCATCTACAACGTCGTGCTCGCCGCCACGGCTAAGAATCAGGGCCTAGAGGTCTGGACGAACTTCTTCCTCCACGTCCTTACGCCGATCTTGACATTCGTGGTGTGGCTGATCGCCGGGCCGCGCGGCTGGATTTCGTGGCGCATCATTGCGGCGAGCCTCATCCTGCCGATCATCTGGCTGGTCTTCGCGTTGGTGCGCGGCGCCTTCATCGGGGCTTACCCCTACGGATTCCTCGACGTCGCCGTCTACGGCTACGGCACCGTCTTTACCAATGTGGCCGGCATCGTGGTCTTCGCGATCGTGCTCTGCTTGATCCTCTGGGGCATCGACTCGGTGATCCGTCGCGTCAGTCGTCGCACGTCAGCCCCGTAGGGCGTACTCCTCCAGCAGGCGCCGCGCGATGATCATCTTCTGGATGTCTGCGGTGCCCTCGCCAATCATGAGCATGGGCGCCTCGCGATAGAGGCGCTCGATCTCGTACTCCTTGGAGTAGCCATAGCCGCCGTGGATGCGGAAGGAATCCTCCACGACCTCCTTGCAGTACTCGCTCGCGATGAGCTTGGCCATGCCGGACTCCAGGTCGTTGCGCTCACCCGAGTCCTTCTTGCGCGCGGCCATGACCATCATCTGGTGGGCGGCCTCGACCTTGGTCCCCATGTCGGCGAGACGGAAGGCCACTGCCTGGTGCTCCGCGATGGGCTTGCCAAAGGTCACGCGCTGCTGCGCGTAGTCAACGCCCAGCTCGAACGCGCGACGAGCAAGTCCGCAGGCGCGGGCCGCGACGTTGACGCGGCCCACCTCGACCCCGTCCATCATCTGATAGAAGCCGCGGCCAGGATCCCCACCAAGGATGGTCGATGCGGGGAGACGCAGATCGTCCATGATGAGCTCGGTCGTGTCGACGCCCTTGTAGCCCATCTTCTCGATCTTGCCGGGGATCGTGAGACCCGGGAGCACCTCGCCAAACCCCGAGGGCTTCTCGATGAGGAAGGCCGTCATGCGCTTGTAGACCGAGGCGCCCTCGGGTGCCTCGCCATCCGTGCGCACGAGCACGGCGACGAGCGTGGAGCTCCCACCGTTGGTGAGCCACATCTTCTGCCCGTTGAGCACGAAGTCGTCGCCGTCGCGCACGGCACGGGACTGGATGGCAGCGACATCGGAACCGCAGCCAGGCTCGCTCATCGAGAAGGCACCGCGCACCTCGCCGGTCGCCATGCGCGGGAGGTAATGGGCCTTCTGCTCCTCAGTGCCGTGATGCATGACCATCCAGGCAACGATGAAGTGCGTGTTGATGACTCCGGAGACGCTCATCCAGCCACGGGCGATCTCTTCGACCACGAGGGCATACGTGAGCAGCGACTCCCCCAGGCCGCCGTACTCCTCGGGAATCATCAGGCCGAAGACACCGAGGTCCTTCAACCCCTCAACGATGTCGGCCGGGTATTCGTCCTTATGCTCCAGGTGCGTCGCATAGGGCAGGATCTCGTTGTCGACGTACTCTTGGACAGCCTTGAGGATCTCGACCTGGACGTCCGTGAGTCCCTCGGTCTGCGCCAGTCGCGCCATCGTCCCTCCCCATCTGCGAGCAGGTGGTCAGGCTAA
The DNA here is from genome assembly GCA_049317345.1 of Candidatus Nanopelagicales bacterium. GTDB lineage: Bacteria > Actinomycetota > Actinomycetes > S36-B12 > S36-B12 > Mxb001. Next base: position 27,756 of record JBMOIL010000004.1, on the reverse strand, counting down.
CGCACGTTAACCGCGCGCGCCTCTCCACAGACCGGCCGCAGGATTGACCGCGGCGATCACGGCGACGAAGGGCAGTGCAAGTAGCGGCAGCACCTCGATGAGGGGGATACCGACCATCACGGCAAGTGCTACCTGCGCGAGGGTCACCGCGCCCCAGGCGAGCGATCGGGTGACGATGACATGGCCGTGGTCACCACCGCGCAGGATCGCGTGCGACACCGCGACGCACCACGCTGCCGAGGCGAGGGCGGCGGGCACGGCGAGGAGAGGGGACGGTCCCGCGATGAGGACCGCGGCGACAGCTCCTATGTACGCCAACGCAAGCAGCCCCATGGTGAGCGGGGAGGGATGCACGAGCACCTGACGCCACCCCTTGCGGGGACGCGGTGCGGTGGGCGCACCGTCGTGGGACGGGCCCGACGCGTCTGCCGAACGACGCTCAGGCGCGTGTGTCGTGGTTCGGGGCTCGAGCAGCAGGTCGCGCGCCGCGCACAGATCCGTGAAGCGCTCAGCGGAGCCACCCTGATCGGGGTGGGCCCACACGGCCCACAGCCGAAAGGCACGCTTGACCTCGGTCGGATCCGCATCGGGTGAGACACCCAGCAGGCGTGCGGCTTGCGCACGATCGGGTGCACGTCCGGCGAGCATGTGATGAGCCTACGTCGAGTCGGCCCGGCGGGTCGGTCAGGCCGGTGGCGTGAACGTCTGGGTGCGGGACATGCCTGCCGCGCGTCCCTTTGCGGCGATGACGATGGCCATCTTGCGGGATGCCTCGTCGATCATCTCGTCGCCGAGCATGACCGCGCCCTTGGCGCCGCCCTCGGCGGACGTGAAGTAGGCATAGGCGTCGAGGATGAGCTCGGCCTGGTCGTAGTCCTCCTGGCGGGGGCTGTAGACCTCGTTTGCGGCATCCACCTGACCCGGGTGCAGTACCCATTTGCCGTCGAAGCCCAGTGCCGCACTGCGCGAGGCCACGCGCCGGTAGCCCTCGACATCCTTGATCGCCAGATAGGGCCCGTCGATCGCGAGCTTGTCGTGCGCGCGTGCGGCCATGAGGATGCGCATGAGGATGTAATGGTAGGCGTCGCCGACGTCGTACCCCGGAGGCTGCTCACCCACGACAAGTGACTTCATGTTGATGCTCGCCATGAAGTCTGCCGGGCCGAAGATGATGGTCTCGACGCGAGGCGACGCAGCGGCAATGGCATCGACATTGATGAGGCCCATGGCATTCTCGATCTGGGCTTCGATACCGATCCGCCCCACCTCGAACCCATTCGACTTCTCGATCTGGGTGAGCAGGAGATCCAGCGCGATGATCTGGTCCGCCGTCTGCACCTTGGGAAGCATGATGCAGTCGAGGTTGGGACCCGCACCCTCGACAACCTCCACCACGTCCGCATAGGTCCACTGGGTTGTCCAGTCATTCACCCGGACAGTGCGCACCTTCCCCTCGTAGCCACCTTCATTGAGTGCAGCGACGATGTGGGTGCGTGCCTCGGGCTTGGCGATCGGGGCGACAGCATCCTCGATGTCCATGAAGACCTGGTCGACGGGCAGTCCACGCGCTTTGTCCAGCATCTTGGGGCTGGAACCAGGCACGGCCAGGTTGGACCGACGCGAACGACCGGGCCGCGCGACAGCGGCCGCGCCTCCCGAGGTCACGGAGGTGGACGTCATGCCTGGACCCTACCGAGGCCTTGTGGGCAGCCTGCGCGAGTACCCTTGGGCCGCGTGACCTCCACCGGCCGAGTCTTCGTCGCCCGCCTCGCGCGGGCAGAGGTCTTCGACCCCAAGGCCGACCAGGTCGGGCGCGTCCGTGATGTGGTTGTAGGGCTTCGCACGGATTCCCAGCCGCCGCGCGTCGTCGGACTCGTCGTCGAGGTTGTGGGCCGGCGGCGCATCTTCGTCCCGATGTCGCGCGTCACCGCGATCGACAGCGGCCAGGTCGTCGTGAGCGGTGTCGTGAACCTACGCCGCTTCCAGCAGCGCAGCGGCGAGACACTCGCCCTCGGTGAGCTCCTCGATCGGCGGGTGACGCTGGTCGACCCAGCCAGGTCATCGTCGCCCAGCACCGTGACGATCGTCGATCTCGGTATCGAGCAGCAACCCAGCCGGGATTGGTTCGTCACCCAGCTCTTCATTCGCGAGGGAGGCGGCCTTCGCCGCAAGGGGCAGACCCGCATCGTGGACTGGGCAGCGGTGGACGGACTCACGCTGCCGCAGGAGCAGGGCGCCGAGCATTTCCTCGCCGCACTTGATGACATGCGCGCACCCGATCTGGCGCTGGCACTTCAGGAGATGCCGGCGAAGCGGCGGCTTGAGGTCGCGCGCGAACTCGATGACAACCGTCTCGCCGACGTGCTTGAGGAGCTTCCCGAAGAGGAGCAGGTCGAGATCATGCAGTCCCTCGGCATCGAACGCGCAGCCGACGTCCTTGAGGTGATGGATCCCGACGACGCTGCCGACCTGATCTCCGAGCTGCCACCCGAGCAGGCTCAGGACCTGCTCGAACGCATGCAGCCGGATGAGGCCGACGACATCCGGCGCCTTCTCGTCTACGGCGACTACACCGCCGGCGGCATGATGACGACCGAGCCGATCGTCCTGCCCGCAGACGCCACCGTCGCGGAGGCACTGGCCCGCGTGCGCAGCCCTGAGATCGCCCCATCCCTGGCCGCTCAGGTCTACGTCACACGCGCCCCGACGGACACCCCGACCGGACGCTACCTCGGCACATGCCACTTCCAGAGGCTGCTCCGCGAGCCACCCGCTGCCCTGGTCTCAGGCATCCTCGACACGTCGCTCGAGCCGATCTCGCCCGACACCGACCTGGCCACGGTCGCGCGCTACTTCGCGACCTACAACCTCGTGTCCCTCCCGGTGGTCGACTCCACCGACCACCTGCTGGGCGCCGTCACCGTGGACGACCTCATCGACCACATGCTGCCCGAGGACTGGCGCGACAGCGGGAGCACGCCATGAGCCCCTCGCGTCGCAGGCCAGAGTTGCGGATGGACCAGCCACTCGACCGGGGTCGCCTCCGCGGACCGTCCTACGACCCCGAGCAGTGGGGTCGCCTGAGCGAGCGCATCGCCCGATTCATCGGCTCGTGGAAGTTCATCGCGTGGATGACGGGGGCCATCGTCGCGTGGCTCCTGTGGAACATCTTCGCGCCCGATAACCTCAAGCCCGATCCCTATCCGTTTATCTTCCTCACGCTCATGCTCTCGCTACAGGCGTCCTACGCCGCACCCCTGATCCTGCTCGCCCAGAACAGGCAGGCGGACCGCGACAAGGTGCAGTACCTCGAGGATCGAGAGATGACCGATCGCCTCGTGGCCGATACCGAATACCTCACGCGCGAGATCGCCGCGTTGCGCATGGCACTCGGTGAGGTGGCGACGCGCGACTACCTGCGCGCCGAACTCCGCGACCTTGCGGACGACATCGCCGAGAGGCTGTCGGAGGAGCGGACCTCGCGGTCCCAGAAGGACGGGCCTAGCATCGGGGCATGACTTCCATCGATCGGTCCCTCGTCGACGCTGCCCTCGCTCGGGTCGAGGACCCCGAGATCCACCGCCCCATCACCGATCTCGGCATGGTGAAGTCGGTCGATATCGACGGCGACCGGGTCCGGGTGGCGATCTACCTCACGGTCTCCGGGTGCCCCATGCGCGACACCATCACGCAGCGCGTCACCATCGCGGTCGGCTCGGTCCCCGGTGTGCGCCACGTCGATGTCGAACTCGACGTGATGAACGACGACCAGCGGGCCCAGCTGCGCCGTACCCTGCGCGGCGGCCAGGAGGAGAAGTCCATTCCCTTCGCCGACCCCGCGTCGCGCACGCATGTCTATGCGATCACCTCGGGCAAGGGTGGCGTCGGCAAGTCGTCAGTCACCGCCAACCTCGGCGTCGCGATGGCCGCACAGGGCTTCACCGTGGGCATCGTGGACGCCGACATCTACGGTCACTCGATTCCCGGTCTACTCGGCATGACCACTCCGCCCACCGTCGTCGAGGGCATGATCATGCCGCCGGAGGCATACGGCGTACGCGCCATCTCGATCCTGCCCTTCAAGCCGGGTGGCAGCGCCGAGCCGGTCGCCTTCCGCGGACCGATGCTGCACCGGGCCCTCCAGCAGTTCCTCGCTGACGTGTGGTGGGGCGACCTCGATGTCCTCCTGCTCGACCTTCCCCCGGGGACGGGCGACATCGCTATCTCGACCGCGCAGTTGCTCCCCGGTTCACAGGTCGTAGTCGTGACCACACCCCAGGCGGCCGCAGCCGAGGTGGCCGTCCGAGCCGGCATGCTGGCCGGTCAGACCCACCAGAAGGTTGTGGGCGTAGTCGAGAACATGAGCGGTTTCCCCTGCCCCCACTGCGGCGAGCCCATCGACCTCTTCGGCATCGGCGGAGGCACGCGGGTGGCGGAGGAACTCAGTGCGGGACTCAGCACCCAGGTGCCGCTACTGGGACGGATCCCCTTCGACGTCCGTCTGCGCGAGGGCGGTGACCAGGGCGCGCCACTCGTGCTCACCGACCCGTCATCGCCGGCTGCGGCATCGCTCATCGAGCTAGCCACCACACTCGCGCGCAAACCGCGTGGGCTCACGGGAGTCCCGCTCGATATCTCGCCGGCCGGTCGCGCGTAGCGGACGACTACGTCGCGTCGGGATCGAATCGCGCGGGGGTCGACCCCGCGCCACCTGACGACGAGCCCGAGGACGGCTTGCGTGTGGTATCCGTCGTGTCGTCGTCGAAGATTCCCGCCACCATGCGCTTGGGGTGGAGATCCTGGAGGTCGCGCAGCGCATCTTGCGCGCCTGAGAGATCGACACCCGCCGAGTCGGCAAGATCCTTGCGCGCATTGCTCGCCATCGCGCGCACATTGCGTAGCGTGCGGGCGGCATCGGCGGCAGCACGAGGAAGCCGCTCGGGCCCGAAGACGAGCAGGCCGAGCACCGCGAGGATGAGGATCTCGCCCAGCCCGATGTCGAACACGTAGGTCAGGGTACGCCGAGCCCCCGGGGTCCCGCGCGGCCCGCGGTCAACGGTCCTCCCGGCTCCCCAGAATGACGGTCGTGTCGAAGACCCGGGCGCCTCGGCGCGCCTCCACGGGCACCTCCTCACCGGGGAGCCGGTCGCGGATGGCTACGACGAGCTCGTCAGCGTCGCCCACCTCACGCCCAGCGAGCCTCAGGATGACGTCGCCGGGGCGCAGCCCAGCCACCTCGGCGGGACCCCCGGGGACCACCGTGTCGATCAGTGCCCCGGGGCCGGTGAAGGACGTGTCGATGGTGATTCCCATGATGGGCGTGCGCGAGGAGCCCGTGGCGATGATCTCCTCGGCGATGCGCACCACCGCGCGCGCGGGAATCGCGAAGCCGAGGCCGATACTGCCCACGCCGGGTGCCCGAGCGAGGGTCGCCAAGGACGACGCCATGCCGACAAAGCGGCCCTCACCATCAATGACGGGGCCACCGGAGTTGCCGGGGTTGATGGGGGCGTCGGTCTGGATGGCGCTGATGTAGGAAGCGTCATCGGCCTCCCCCACCGTCACGGGCCGATCCACCGCGCTCACAATGCCTGTCGTCACGGTGAAGTCATAGCCCAGCGGGGCTCCAATCACCAGGACCGAGTCACCCACAGACACCGCCGACTCGCCCGCACTCAGAGGAGGTAGGGCTTCATCGCCGATGCGCAGCACGGCAACGTCGTAGCTCACATTGCGTCCAATGATCTCGGCGCTCTGGCGACGACCGTCACTCAGCACGACCTCGACGGTCCCGTCATTGGCAACCGCCGCATCGATGACGTGGTTGTTGGTTACGACGTAGCCGTCATTGCGCAGCACGAAGCCTGATCCCGAGCCCGATTCAGCACCCGCGTCGACGACGACGGACACGACCGAGGGGAGCGTGGCGCGCACGACCCCCGCGATCGTCTCGGGACCGCTGAGCACGGGGTCTCGGTCAGATTCGGATCCGGGCACCACGACCGCGGGGTCCTGCTCGCGGTCGGCCAGGGCCGCGACGCTCAGGCCCACGGCGCCACCCAGGACGCCCAGGACCAGGGCGGCGACGAGGCCGACGACCGCCAGGATGGCGATGTGGGCCCCCCTGAGGGGGCCGCGCCGGGCCGTGGTCACGATCCGATGGTCCCATCCCGGACGAGCAGGAGGCGGGTCAGCCCGACAGGGGCCGTCCCTGTCGGTCGCCGGGGCCCTAGGCTGCCCACGTGACCGACGCCAGCCTGCCCCCCAGCCCGCTCACCTGGGCCTACGCCGACGAGTGGGCGGAGGAGCCCCCCGAGGTCGCCGAGGCCCGACGCCGCGCCCGCGAGATGGGAGCGCCCGTCCCGAGCCGCGCCGTAGGAGCCCTGCTTCGATCCCTGGTCGCAGCCACGCGAGCCCAGTCCGTCGTAGAGGTGGGGTCCGGCACCGGCGTGACCGGCGGCTGGATTCTCGCGGGGCTCCCTGCCGAGGGCGCGCTCACCACCGTCGATCCGGACTCCGCCCTGCAGACAGCCGCGCGGGACACCTTCACGCGGATGGGCGTGAGCCACACTCGGGTGCGCACCATTGCGGGAGCGCCACGACAGGTGCTCCCCCGCCTGAGCGATGGCGCCTACGACGTTGTCGTCATTGGACCCGGCACCGAGGCCGACGGCGAAGACGGTCACGCACTGCTTGCCGAGGCGCACCGGCTGCTGAGCCCGGGCGGAAGTCTCGTCATCACACCGGTCTTCGGTGCGGAAGGCATGCTTGCCAGCCGACATGATCTGATCCAGCACCTGCGTGACGATCCGGAGTGGACCGCCAGCGTCATGACCGTGGGCGAGGGAGTGGTCCTCGCCGTGCACCGGCCGTAGACACCACGCTCCCCGCGCATGACAAGGGCCCCGGCTCCACAGGAGAGCGGGGGCCCGGGTGAGCGGGTTAAGGGATAGCGGCGATCAGTTTTTCGCCCAACTCCTTGACCTCGGCTGCATTGAGCTCGACCACGAGGCGGCCACCACCTTCGAGCGGCACGCGCATGACATAGCCACGGCCCTCCTTGGTGACCTCCATAGGACCGTCACCGGTCCTCGGCTTCATGGCAGCCATGGTGTCCCCTTCCGTACATCAGAAGGCCCCATTATCTCCTACCGGATGATTCCCCCGACGGCCGGGTCGCACTCCCGCGGACATGACATCCCTCGAGGTGATCATCGACGACACCCATCGCCTGCATGGCGGCGTACGCGGATGTGGGGCCGATGAAGCGCCAGCCGCGCCGACGTAGCAGCTGGGTCAGCCGTAGCGACTCCGCCGTCTGCGCGGGCACGTCCGTCAAGCTGCGCGGCACGTGATTCGGCGTCGCGCACGACCACACAAGCGTGTCGAGGACCCCCTCGCCTTCCTCCGCACGCCACTGGCTCAGCAGGCGCGCGTTGCCGACGACGGCTTCCACCTTGCCCCGATGTCGGATCAATGCAGGATCACTGGCAAGGCGCTCGATATCGGAGTTGTCAAAAGCGGCAACCACCTCGATGTCGAAATCGGCGTACGCCGCGCGGAAGGCCTCGCGCCGGCGAAGGATGGTGAGCCACGAGAGTCCGGCCTGGTAGGCCTCCAGGGACAGTCGCTCGAAGATCGCACTGTCACCGTAGACGGCGCGCCCCCACTCGGTGTCGTGGTAGGCGCGATAGTCCTGCGGCGCGTCACCCCAGGGGCAGCGAGCCAGCCCGTCGTCCCCGACGACGGGACCGGTCACGGTGTGGCGGGGCCCTCGTCGGCCCTCGTGCCGCGGAGTCGATCGATCTCGGCGTCGCGCGCCTGGATCTCCAGGGTGAGCCTGTCGACGAGCACGTCGACGTCCTCCATCCGGTAGCCACGGAGCGCTTGCTCCAGACGGACATCCTCGATGTCCGAGGCGCTCAGGGCACCGACGGGGACGTCGGGGGCGACACCGACAGGACCCGTGCCCTCCGGGGCAACCTCGGGCAGGCCATCACGCCATCGTCCCGAGATAAGGAGCGCGGCACCACCGATCACTGCCACGCCCACCACGAGGAAGAGCAACCCCATCACGCCTCCGGCCATGGCTCCCATCCTTACCTGTCCCGAACATCGCCCGCACGGGGACCTCACAAACGGCCCACAGGATGACTGTGAGCCGACACGTGACAGGCGAGACACGCCTGGGCCGCCGGCTCGCGAGAGGGAGGAACCGAGATGACGAAGACCAGGATCGCCGCCATCGTCGCGGCTGCCACGCTGGGGGCGGCTGCCTTCACCGGCGCCGCAGTCGCTTTGGCCGCGAATGACACGTCCACTCCGTCGGCAAGTGACTCGGTGCCGTCGCGCGGCATGGACGGCCCAGCTCGCGGCGACCAGCGTCGGGGCGAGTCCGGCATGCGTGGACCGGGTGGACACGGACCGGGTGGATTCGGACCTGGCACGCACGGACCCGGTGAGCGCGGTCCCGAGGGGCATCTGCTGCATAGTGAGGGCGTAGTCGAGTCGGCTGACGGCTCCTACATCACGGTCCGCATGCAGGAGGGCGAGGTCACCGCAGCCTCGGGCATCTCGATCACCGTCGAGAGTGAAGACGGCTACTCCTCGACCTACGCCATCGATGACGCAACCGTCGCCGAGCGTGACGGCGCCGAGGGGGCGCCCCAGATCGGCGACACGGTCCACGTGCGCGCCCAGGTCAAGGAAGGCAACGCGATCGCGGAGCACGTGCATGCCCTCTCGCCCGAGAAGGCGAAGGAACTCGAGGAGCAGCGTCGTGCCATGGAGGACTGGATGACCGAGCGCCCCGAACGGGCTGGCAGGGCCTGACCAGATGAGCGATCCCCCCGATCACCCGGGAAACAGCCCGAGGATCGGGGGGATCGCGCCCCCGCCCTGGAAGGGGTTGCTCAATTCCACGGTGAAGTAGAAGAGGAGACCGTAGGTGCCTCCCATGATCGCGATCAGCGCCAGGTTGATGCGGAGACGGGCTGGCTGGAAGGCCGCAGTCATCGCGAGGCTGACAATCCCGAGGAAGATGACGACGAGCACAAGGCTCTCTGCGTTTCCGGTCGGAACATCGCTCAGTCGATCATTTCCCGCGATGAACATCTCGTCGACGGATGAGGAGAGGGTCTCCCACAGCGCGGAGTCGCCCGCGCCGAGCGTCAGGGCGGTTCCAAGCGCGTCAGATACGCGCGCAGATGACTCCGCCTGCGCCATGAAAGCAGCGGGCCCCTCGCCGCGTTCCATGAGCGGCCACTCCACATCGACCACGGCCGTGCGGTACTCCTCGAGCGCAGCCACCACGCCGTCACCACCAACTTCCGCCGGGAGCTCACTTGCGCTCGCCAAGGCTCGACTGAAGTACTGCGCCTCGAGGTGAGTCGCCGCATCAGCACTGCGATGGTTCAGGACGAATTGGCCGACCGCGAAGGTGAAGAGGAAGACGAACCCGAGACTGGTGACCTGGATGATCCGCCCGCTCAGGTAGTGGGACTCCGGCGGTTTTGGCGACGGATCCTCGTCGTCTCGCGCCGGCTCCTGGGCCAACTCGAGCAGTTGACGATGGAAGACCCACACGAGAAGCACGCTGATGCCTGCGGTGACAGCGACAGCAAGCGCCAATTGCACGGCGACGGGTGCGCTCATCGCGAAATCGGCGTAACTCACGGCCAAAGGATGACAGACACGATTCGAGGCAGAAGTCGCTTCGTTGCCAGGGGTCGGTTCCTCATCGGGCAGGCGATCAGGTTGACTACTCAACTACATAGCCGGTCCGCCGGCCCGACCGTCCCTGGAGGACCGACATGAGCACCGACCTCGCCGCCACGACCGGCACCTGGGAGATCGATCCCACGCACTCGACCATCGGTTTCGTCTCCCGCCACGCGATGGTGGCCAAGGTGCGCGGTGGCTTCTCCGACTTCACCGGCACCCTCACCCTCGACGGCGCCGACCCCGCCAAGTCCTCGGCCTCTCTCACTATCGTGGCGTCGAGCTTCAGCACCAACAACGCCGAGCGCGACGCACACGTGAAGTCCGCCGACTTCCTCGACGTAGACCAGTTCCCCACCCTCAGCTTCACGAGCACGGCGGTCACGCCGAAGGGCGATGACGAGTTCATCGTGACCGGTGACCTCACGATCCACGGGGTGACCAAGTCCGTCGACGTGAAGTTCGAGTTCCTCGGCACCAGCCAGGACCCCTGGGGCGGCACGCGTATCGGCTTCGAGGGCAAGGCTGAGATCAGCCGCAAGGAGTTCGGGCTCGTGTGGAACGTCGCCCTGGAGACCGGCGGCGTACTCGTCAGCGACAGCATCAAGCTCGAGATGGACGTCGAGGCCGTCAAGAAGTAGTAGCACGATCCTTCGAGGCCGATCCTGGCCGTCCGATACCGTCCCACCATGACGACATCGGCAGCCGGGGTCGGCCTCGCGACGTTCAGCGCCGGCGCGACCCTCGACGTCTGGTATCCCCAGCCCGCGCTGGGCGACGACGCTCCCGCGGTCCCCGGGCTCGATGCGGCCACTCGCACCGATGACGTGCGCGGCGTCGAGATCCGACCGGTCCGCACCGTCATCGCAGACCTGCAGGCGCCGCCCGTCGATGTCGCCGATGCCTACCTGCGCCTGCACCTGCTCTCCCACCGTCTGGTGCAACCGCGCACGATCAATCTCGACGGGATCTTCGGGATCCTGCCCAACGTCGCGTGGACCACGCGCGGCCCCGTCTCCCTTGACGAACTCTCCGCCGCGCGGCTTCGAGCGCGCACCCACGGAGAGCATCTCGTCGTCCTGGGAGTCGACCGATTCCCCAGGATGATCGACTACGTCGTCCCATCAGGGGTGCGTATCGCCGACGCCGACCGCGTGCGCCTCGGCGCCCACCTTGCGGAGGGCACCGTCGTGATGCACGAGGGCTTCGTCAACTTCAACGCAGGCACACTCGGGACGTCGATGGTCGAGGGACGCATCTCCGCGGGCGTCGTCGTCGGGGACGGCTCGGACATCGGTGGTGGCGCCTCGATCATGGGCACGCTCTCCGGAGGCGGCCAGGAGGTCATCAGGGTCGGCCGCGGATGCCTCATCGGCGCCAACGCCGGAATCGGCATCAGCCTCGGCGACAACTGCATCGTCGAGGCGGGCACCTACGTCACTGGCGGCGGGCGCGTCACCCTGCCCGACGGCGAGATCGTGAAGGCACGGGAACTGTCCGGCGTCACCGGGATGCTCTTCCGTCGCAATTCGGTGACGGGTGCGCTGGAGGCACTCCCCCGCACCGGCACGTGGGGCGGCCTCAACGCCGCCCTGCACGCCACCGACTAAATCCCCGGCCAGCGCCCGAAAACAACGCTATGAGCACCCTTAGCGTCGTTTAGGGGCGCAAGACCAGCAGGCGGCGTTATCCACAGACGGCAACCTCGTGGTGGCGTGGCAAAGGCGTCCGCGACATCGTGCCGAGATGCACCGGCGCCGCGGGACGTCCGAGACAGCCGCAGCGCTGTTCGCACACTTCAGCGAATCGGTCTTCACGTTGGCCCAGGCAGAGGAGGCGGGGGTCTCAGCGCGACGGCTCGGTCTCGCCGCTGAAGCAGGAGTCGTGCTGCGGCTGCGACGCGGCCTCTACCGCGTCAGTAACGCGAAGATGAGCGGTGATGCACGAACGCAGGACCCCGGCGCGGGACAACTGGAGATAGCGGGTCACCTGGTCAGAGAGTTTCGCGAACGCGGCGTCGACGCCGCCTTGGGAGACGAGATCGCGGCCTCTGCCTGGCACCTGCCGCATGGCCACCTCACCGGGCCGACAATCCGTGTGCCGCGCGGATCGTCCGCGCGTCGGGGCACTCGCCATGGAGTCCGGGTGCGTGAAGGAGACCCCGACGATGTCGTCACCTTCCGGGGCCGGTTCGTCACCTCGCCCCTGGCCACCGCGCGGGATATCTGCAGGGATCTGCCTCGGCATCAGGCCGTAGGACTCTTCGGCCTCGCTCAACGCAGGCACGCTGAGTGGCTGATCGCGGGGGACGAGCGCATGGAGCCCGGGGAACTCACGACAGCCCTCGCCGACGCCGACCTACGAGCGCAACTCGGCGAGGCGATGCGTCGGATGCTGGCCGACTCGACACGCCGTCAGCACTGGTGCGATAGCGCCGACCCGCGACCGGAGACCTACCTGGAGGGAATTTCCTGGGGTCGCCTGACGGCCTGGCGGCTGGGAGACATGACGCCGCAGGTGTGGGTACGAGGCGCAAGCGGGCGCTCCTACCGAGTGGACGTGCTCATTGACGGCATCGCCGGCGAAGCCGATGGCGCCGTTAAGTACGCGTCCCGGGACGCGCTCTGGAAGGAGAAGTTGCGCCAGGAGGACATTGAGAATGGCGGAACCGCTGTCGTCCGCTGGACATTCGCGGAGGCCGAGCATCGCCCTCACGTCTTGCTCGCTCGCTGGCGCAACGCCCTGGGCCGACTCGCTGCCTGATCAGCGCCCGAAAACAACGCTACGAGCGCCCTTAGCGTCGTTTACGGGCGCAGCGCGAGCGGCCCTCAGGCGGAGCGGTCGTCGATCGGGACGTAGTCGCGCAGCGGCTCGCCGACGTAAATCTGACGCGGGCGACCGATCTTGGTCTGCGGGTCGTTAATCATCTCGCGCCACTGCGCAATCCACCCGGGCAGGCGCCCGAGTGCGAAGAGCACCGTGAACATACGCGTCGGGAAGCCCATGGCCTTGTAGATCAGGCCCGTGTAGAAGTCGACGTTGGGATAGAGCCTGCGAGACACGAAGAAGTCGTCTGCAAGCGCGACCTCCTCGAGTCGCAGGGCGATATCGAGGAGCGGGTCCTTGACGTCGAGGGCGGCGAAGACGTCGTACGCCGCCTTCTTGACGATGGCCGCACGCGGATCGTAGTTCTTGTAGACGCGATGACCGAAGCCCATGAGCTTGACGCCATCCTGGCGGTCCTTCACCTGGCGGATGAAGGTGTTGACCCCACCGCCCGAAGCGTGGATCGACTCCAGCATCTCGAGCACCGCCTGATTGGCGCCCCCGTGCAGCGGTCCGAAGAGGGCGTTGATGCCGGCCGAGACGGATGCGAAGAGATTGGCGTGTGACGAACCAACGAGCCGCACCGTCGAGGTCGAGCAGTTCTGCTCGTGGTCCGCATGCAGGAGGAGGAGCATGTTGAGGGTCTTGGACACCACGGGATCGACGACGTACTCCTCGGCGGGGACCGCGAAGGTCATGCGCAGGAAGTTGTCGATGAAACCGAGGGAGTTGTCCGGGTAGATGAAGGGCTGGCCCACGGACTTCTTGTAGGCGTACGCCGCCAGGGTCGGCAGTTTGGCCAGCAGGCGCACGGTGCTGATCTCGACCTGCTCGGGGTCGAAGGGATCCAGCGAGTCCTGGTAGAAGGTGGACAGCGCGGACACCGCGGAGGACAGCACGGGCATGGGATGCGCGTCGCGAGGGAAGCCATCGAAGAAGAGCCGGAGCTCCTCGTGCAGCATCGTGTGCCGCTTGATCCGCAGCTTGAAGTCACCCAGCTCGTCTGCCGTGGGCAGATAGCCGTAGATGAGCAGGTAGGCGACCTCGAGGTAAGACGAGTACTCAGCGAGCTGCTCGATCGGGTACCCGCGGTAGCGCAGGATCCCCTTGTCGCCGTCGATGTACGTGATGGCCGAGGAGCATGCGGCCGTGTTGACGAAGCCATGATCGAGCGTGACGTCACCCGTGGTCGCGAGCAGTTGGCTGATGTCGAGCCCGGATTCGCCGATAGTCGACGGCACCCGCTCCAGGGGAAGCTCTCCGCCCGGATAGTGCAGGACCACGTCAGACACGCAGGACCTCCCGTGCCGGTGGGCCCTTCGTGGGGGCCCTTGTTCGCGCTGTTGGCGGCCCCACCGTATCCCGCAGCGGCAGTCGCCGAACTCGCGGGTAGGTCAGGCCCGGAGGCGAGCGGCTGCGCCTGCGATCACGTCATCGGGCGCCGTCAGGGCGAGGCGCACGTGGCGGGCCCCGCGCTCGCCGTAGAAGTCACCGGGCGCCACGAGGATGCCCAGTTCGGCGAGGGCCGCGGCGGTCGCCCAACAGTCCTCGTCGCGGGTCGCCCAGAGGTAGAGCCCCGCCTCGCTGTGGTCGATCCGGAAGCCCGCTGCCTCCAGGGCCGGCCGCAGGACCTCACGGCGGCGCAGGTATCGCTCCCGCTGCTCTTCGACGTGAGCGTCGTCGGCCCAGGCCGCCTCGGCCGCCCTCTGCACGGGTAGCGGGGTCATGAGTCCGAGGTGCTTGCGGATCTCGAGCAGGCGTGCGACCACAGCGGGATCCCCCGCCAGCGCGCCGTAGCGGTAGCCGGCCATGTTGGACCGCTTCGAAAGGGAGTGCAGCGCAAGTACACCGGTCTGGTCATCACCGGTGACTTCCGCGGCGAGCGCCGACACCGGCCGCGCATCCCATCCGAACTCCAGGTAGCACTCGTCGGATGCGACCAGCGCGCCGTGCTCACGAGCGGCCTCAATCACCGCGCGAAGTTGCGCCGCTGACATCACGCGCCCCGTGGGATTGCCCGGCGTGTTGATCCACACGAGCTTTGCGCCGCGAGCGGCAGCCGGATCATCGGAAGCAACCACTTCGCAGCCGGCCACGAGTGCACCGACGACGTACGTCGGGTACGCCACCTCGGGTACGACGACTCGGTCGCCAGCCCCGAGGCCGAGCAGCATGGGAAGCAGGGCGACCAACTCCTTGGAACCGATCGAGGGGATGATCCCCAGGCCTTCGGCACTGACCCCGGCACGGCGCGTCAGCCACGCAGCGAAAGCGGAATTGGTCGCGGGCGCCCCGGCCACGGTGGGATAGCCCGGGGAATCCGCCGCGTACGCGAGCGCTTCGCGCACGAGCATCGGCGTCGGATCGATCGGGCTGCCGATGGAGAGGTCAGCCGGTTGTGCGTGCTCGCGCACTCGGGCCGCCAGTGGCGCGAGACGATCCCAGGGGAAGTCAGGCAGCGCTAGCAAGCCCGTATCGGTCTTGCTCAGCTCTCCGACTCCTTGCGCGGCACGGCGGCGAGAAGTGGAGCGTCGAACTCTTGCGGACCGAGCTTGGCAGCACCGCCGGGCGAACCCAGATCGGCGAAGAATTCGGCGTTGGCTGCGGTGTAGTCCGACCACTCCTCGGGGACGTCGTCCTCGTAGTAGATGGCCTCGACCGGGCAGACCGGCTCGCACGCACCGCAGTCGACACACTCGTCGGGCTGGATGTAGAGCATGCGATCGCCCTCGTAAATGCAATCGACGGGGCACTCCTCGATGCAGGACTTGTCCTTGACGTCCACGCAGGCAAGGGTGATGACGTAGGTCACCTCACGGCCTTTCGAGCTCAGGCGACGCCGGCGCGCCGCTCGCCTCGGGCCGGTCGGCTGACCGGCGCCGTCCACACCGTATCGCCCGCTCGCGAGAGCGAGGCTGCCGACGTCCCGCGGATGGGACCAAGAGTCCTCGTGGCGGCTCCCTCCACCGTCTCCTCAGCGGGCGCCGTGGGCTCCGGGGTGGGCTCGACCGATGGTGACGGCGAGGGCGAGGGATCCCCGCCCTCCTCGTCCTTGTCCTTGTTCTTGTCGGGCTTCGCTCCGCACACGACCTGCGGGGCCGGCGAGTAGGAGGTGGTGAAGGTCTCGCGCTCGACTTCTTCGTCGCCCTCGTAGAACACGCGGTCGACGTCGATGGTGAAGCCGGGACCTCCGGTCTGTGCCGAGCACGAGGAGGACTCGTTGTAGATCTTACGGTTAGCGGTCACCCCGTAACGCTCACCTACCTCGGCATCGATCTTCGTGTAGATCCTGGTGCTGTACATCCGCACCGTCATCGACGTCTCATCGGATGTCGCCGTAATGAAGACGCCGTACGGCGTGTTGTTGCGGAACTTCATGTCGAAGCCGTCCCACGCGATCGTCGCTTCCAGGCCCGGCACATAGCGCGAGATGTAGATCGAGTGCGCCTGGACTTCCACGGGCTCGAGTCCGGCGTAGAAGGCCGCGGACCACATCGTGGTCGTCGCCGCTGACAGGCCGCCTCCAAGAGCCTTCTGGAAGATGCCGCCGGGCCCAATGACCCAGCCCTCCATGTAGCCATTCTCGGGGTCCCTGTTTTCCGTGGTCTTGTTCATCGAGAAGACATCACCCGGCAGGAGGAGGGTGCCATTGATGTATTCCGATGCCAGGGCGAGGTTGTGCGCCATGTAGTCGACATAGGAGACCTGCTGCGTGAAGCTCGAGATCTCCTCGATGACGCCGAGCTGCGCCGCGGCCTCGGTCGTGAGCACCGGGTCGCGCACGGTGACCGGCGCTGGCGCCAGGCGGCCGTCGCCCTCCGCGAACATCGCGTTGCCGACAGCGGCCGCGAGCACCTCATCGCTCACGCCGCGACCCACCCGAGACGGCACGACGACGGGCACATTGTTGGAGTCGATCTCGAACGTCGCGTTGTTGCCGGGCTCCTCGACGGGCTTGAGCTCCGGGGCGATCCATTCGTGCAGGAACGCGCCGTCGATCTGCGGGGCGAGAGCATCGCCCTCGACGAGGTAGTGGGTCGCCTCGGCGATCGCCTCCGGGGGCACCTGGGGCCTGATGTCCTCCACCTCGACGGTCACGGGCGCTGACACCGCGATGCTGGCGGGTCCCGCAACGAACTCCTCGGCCTCGTCATTGGTGACCGCGGGCTCCAGGATGACCTCGGGAAGTTCGACGGGACCGGATGTCACGAGGTAGGCGGAAGCGACCGAGGTGACCGCGGCGGGGATGTCGATATCGCGACCGTCTTCGGCCGACGTAAGGACCGGGGTCATCTCCTCGTAATGGACCGTCGGCTCCACCGAGTCGGTGCGGACGAGATCCGCGAAGGCATCGAGTCGGGTGGTCAGCTCAGCGTCGTCGATGACGACCACGGGGTCGACCTCGCGCGACCCGAAGAGCCGCATGACCAGGGAGTACGGGTTGAGCAGACGACCCTCTGCGGCATCGACGGTCGCGATCGGATCGAAGGACATGCCGGCATCGGAGGGATAGAGCTCCTCAGACGTGTCGAAGGCAGCGATGCCGATCGGCTCCTGGGAGAGCGGAGTGAGCGTCTCCTCGAGCGTGGCGACTGCCTCGGCCCGCGTCATCCCGCCGATCTGTACGCCGAGCACGGTGGTGTTGGCCGGGATATCGCTCGAGGAGCCCAGCACCATGCCGAGGTAGAAGGCAAGGGCGCCGGCCACGGTTCCGAGGACCACGAGCAGCGTGAGGCGCACCGACGCCGGGCCGGGGGCCGGGGGCTGCTCGTCTGCCGACACCTGCTGCTCTCCGCTCATGAGGCGTCATCGGACGCCGCTCATCAAGGAAATGCGCTCGGGTTTGCGAGGCGCCGTTACATCGTAGGCACACGATGCTCCGGAACGCCTCACGCAGCGGCACCCGTGTCGGGGGTCACATCACGGGCGCGGCGGCGTCACGCCCTCCGGGCGGCGTAGGCGATCTATGGGGGGAACCGTCGCGGCGGCGGCCCCGATGATGACCCCGCCCAGGAGGTAGGCCATCTGACGCCCTCCCGCGGAGATGACGAGATCACCCGAGGGCAACTCGGCAGCGAAGGCCACGGTGGCCGCGATCCACGCGAGGAGCACGATCCATCCCCCCCAGCGGCTGTGCGTGATCTCGATTCCGGCACGCACCAGGACGAGCAGGGCCACCAGCGCTACGACGAGCCCCCAGGGCAGCGTGACGCCACCGACGAGGAATCGCGCTCCCTGCAGGAAGGCGCCGGCGATGCCGATCGCCAGGCCGACGAGGAGGCAGCCGAGGTAAGCGACGACACGCACGCGATCAGATGCCTGCGAAGAGGTCGGTCTCGCGCCCCGACTCATCGAATGGCCCCGCGGGGGTGCCGTGCACCAGGCGGAAGTACTCCGTGCCGAAGGCTTCCGCTCCGACGTTGTCCGCCAGCGCGAAGAACCCTCCGTCCACCGTGACCTGGGTCGCGTGCGCGCGCAGCGCGTCGAGCTTGCGATCCAGGTGCTCGGGCGAGCACACGGCCGTCGTGATCAGGGCGTCGTCGATGACAAAGGGGAGATCATCGGGATCCATCTCGGCGAACCCGGTCGTCTCACCCGCTGCCCGCAGTCGCTCGATACCCTCGCGCACCACGCTGCGGGGGAACGCCGTCCAGTAGACCTTGGGCACATCCCACGCCGCGCCGAGCTCGGGGCGGAACGTCGGCGCACCGGCGAGGACGACGGCGTACATAGCGACACGATGCGCCTGGATGTGATCGGGGTGGCCGTAGCCGCCGAAGTCGTCGTAGGTCACGAGCACCTGCGGGCGCACCTCGCGGATGACGCCGACCAGGTCAGCCGCGCCATCAAGCAGGTCGCTGCGCCAGAACGCCTCGGGGCGCTCGTTGGGCGGCGTCCCGATCATCCCGGAGTCGCGGTAGCGACCGGGACCACCGAGGAGGCGCCAGTCCTGGACACCCAGGATGCTCATGGCCTCGGCGAGTTCGCCCTGGCGATGCTCCCCGAGGCGGTCCTCCCGGTCCGATGCAAGGTGCTCCAGCCCGGGGACCAGCACCTCACCCTCCTCACCCAGGGTGCAGGTGACGAGAGTGACGCCGACCCCCTCGTCGACGTAGCGCGCCATGGTCGCGCCCGTGCCGATCGTCTCGTCGTCGGGATGGGCATGGACGAGCAGGATCCGCCGGTCGGTCATGGTGCGCAAGCGTAATGCGCCCTTGCCGCCCCTCCGCCGGGGGCGAGCGGCACGATAGGCCCGTGACCCCCTCTGCGAGTGACGAGTCCTATCCACGCCAGCGCGCCCGCACCCGGGGTTTCCGCCTCGGCGCACCGCGCGGATTCGCGGTGGCAGACGATGGCAGGCTCGTGACGTTCCTGCGCTCGCGCGGCGGCTTAGATGCCATCACCTGTCTGTGGTCCCTGGACCTCGCGACCGGCGAGGAGCACTGCATTGCCGACCCTGCAGACCTGCTTGATGACACCGAGTCTCTTCCCGACGAGGAGCGTGCACGCCGCGAGCGACTCCGAGAGGTCAATGCGGGCATCACGGAGTATTCACTCGACCACGATGGGCAAGTCGCTGTCTTCGCGCTCTCGGGCACTCCTTACGCCGTGCGCATCAACGAGCGCGCACCCTGGGCCCTCACTGCTCCCGGCCCCGCAATCGATCCGCGCGTCGATCCCACGGGTGCGCGCGCGGCGTACGTCTGCGATCGCGGGCTCTCCGTCGTGGATCTCGCCGGGGGCGAACCCACACCCCTGTGCCTTCCCGACTCCGATGACGTCAGCTGGGGCCTCGCTGACTTCATCGCCGCAGAGGAGCTCGATCGCGTGCGCGGCTACTGGTGGCTCGCGGATGGCTCCGGCCTCCTCGTGGAGCGATGCGACGACTCCCCCGTCGATCACTGGTGGATTGCCGACCCCTCCCAGCCCGAGTTGCCCCCGCGCGAGCACCGCTACCCGGCGGCAGGCACCGCCAACGCCGACGTCTCGCTGTGGCTCGTCGGGCTGGACGGCGTGAAGCGGGAGGTGGCCTGGGATCACGACGCCTTCCCCTACCTCGCTCGTGTCGCCGTGCCCGAAGCCGGCGCCCCGCTCATCACGCTTCTCTCGCGCGATCAGCGCCGTCAACTCATCCTCGATGTCGACACATCCACGGGCGCCACGAGCGTGCTGCGCGAGCGCATCGATGCCGAGTGGGTCGAGCTCATGCCTGGAGTGCCGACGCGCACCCCCGAGGGCGCGCTCGTCGAGATCGTCGCCGACCGCGACGCCGATGCCTATCGACTCGTCGTCGACGACGTCGCGATCACCCCCGCCTCGCTGCAGGTCGAGGCGGTGGTCGACGCCGGGGAAGGCGATGTCCTCGTGCTCGCCGCCACGGATCCCGTGACACCCACACTGCATCGCGTGGGCTACGACGGAACGGTGACGCCGGTCCCCGCTGATGACGACGCGATGGCGCACGGGCGACGCGGTGGTGACGTCACGATCACGTCGACGACGCGACTGGGCTCCACAGCCACGGTCATTGAGGTGTGGCGGGACGAGGCCCGAGTCGCGGAGATCACCTCGCTCGCGGAGACCCCGGTGATCTCACCGAGGGTCCATCTCCTGCGCGGAGGCGAGCGCGACCTCGACATCGCCGTCCTCTTCCCGACCGGTCACGTGCCCGGATCCGCCCGCCTTCCCGTCATCATGTCGCCGTACGGCGGACCGCATGCACGCCGAGTGGTCGCTGCGGGCCTTGCCTACGGCACCGACCAGTGGCTGGCCGACCAGGGCTACGTCGTCGTGATCGCCGACGGCCGCGGCACCCCGGGTCGAGGACCCGCCTGGGATCGCACGGTGCGAGGAGACCTGGCGACTCCTGCGCTCGAGGACCAGGTCGCGGCCCTCGAGGCGGTCGCGGCGGCGTACCCCGACGATGTCGATGCGAGTCGCGTGGGGATCCGCGGCTGGTCCTTCGGGGGGTACCTCGCCGCCCTGGCCGTGCTGCGTCGCCCGGATGTCTTTCACGCCGCCGTCGCCGGTGCACCCGTGACCGAGTGGCGTCTCTACGACACCGGCTACACCGAGCGCTACCTGGGACTGCCGCAGGAGGAGCCCGAGAGTTACGACCGATCGTCGCTGCTGCCACTCGCGGCGGGGCTCACACGGCCGCTGCTCATCATCCATGGCCTCGCTGACGACAACGTCGTCGTCGCCCACACCCTGCGCCTGTCGTCCGAGCTGCTCGCGGCGGGGCGCCCGCACGCGGTGCTGCCGCTCAGCGGGGTGACGCACATGACGCCCCAGGAGATCGTGGCCGAGAACCTCCTGCGCGCGGAGGTGGACTTCTTCGCCGACGCGTTGCCTCCCGCGAGTGTCGAGTAGCGGCGCGAATTCGACCCATTTCCGCCGCGCTACTCGACACTCGCGGTGGCTAGATCCCCTCTCCGGGGTTGGCTGAGTCCAGGCGGGTCGTGCCCACGGCCCCGAGGTCAGTGATGGTCTCGCTGAAGTAGCCGGGCTCGCCCTCGGTCGGAGCGACGAGTCCTGAGTCGGGGCCGTGGATGACGCCACCGGTGAGCGGCTCGGTGATGGGGAAGTGGCAGGCGACCGTGTGACCGGGTGCGAACTCACGGAGCACCGGCTTCTCCGTGCGGCACCGATCCTGTGCGACGAAACACCGGGTGTGGAAGACGCATCCCGAAGGTGGATTGAGCGGGCTGGGCAGATCACCGCCCAGCACGATGCGCTCACGCTGCATCTGCACGCGCGGATCGGGCACCGGGACCGCGGACATGAGCGCATGCGTGTAGGGATGCAGGGGGTGAGCGTAGAGCTCCTCGCGCGAAGCGTTCTCCACGATGTGACCGAGGTACATCACGGCGACGCGCTGCGCGATCTGCCGCACGACCGCCAGATCGTGGGCGATGAAGAGGTAGGAGACGCCGAAGTCAGACTGCAGATCCTGCAGAAGGTTGAGGATCTGCGCCTGGATCGATACGTCGAGTGCCGAGACGGGCTCATCGCAAATGATGAGCTTGGGCCGCAGTGCGATGGCGCGGGCGATGCCGATTCGCTGCCGCTGGCCTCCGGAGAATTCATAGGGATAGCGGTTGACGTGCTCCGGGTTGAGCCCGACGCGGTCCATGAGCTCGCGAACTGCCCGCTTCACGCCGCCCGCGGGCTCGACCTTCTGGATCCGGAAGGGCGACGCGAGGATTGCGCCCACGGTCTGGCGCGGATTCAGAGCGTTGTAGGGGTCCTGGAAGATCATCTGTGCCTGCTGGCGCACCGGCCGCATCGCTCGCCGCGAGAGACCCGCGACATCCGTGCCATTGATCATGACGTGACCGGAGGTCGGGTTGACGAGCCGCAGGATGGCGCGTCCGGTGGTGGACTTGCCGCAGCCGCTCTCCCCCACCAGGCCCAGGGTCTCTGCCGATCCGAGATCGAAACTGACGCCGTCGACGGCTTTGATCTGCCCGATGGTGCGCGGGAGGACACCGCGCGACTTGTGGGGGAAGTAGACGCGCAGGTCCTCCACCCGCAGGACTTCCTCGCTCATGGCGCACCTCCTCCCACACCGGGGTGCGCGAGGTGACAGCGCACGAGGTGATCGGACGCGACGGTCACAAGGGTCGGCTCCTCGGTCCGGCAGCGGTCACCGGGGACCTCGCTGCGCTGCGCGCACCGAGGGTGGAAGACGCAGCCCGAGGGGAGGTTGATGAGCGAAGGCGGGTTGCCCGGGATGGGGTCGAGGCGATCCACCCGGTCTGTCGCGAGTCGCGGCACGGAGGCAAGGAGGCCCTTGGTGTAGGGGTGTTGAGGCCGGTAGTAGATCTCACTCACGGGGGCGTACTCCACCACGCGGCCGCCGTACATCACGCACACCTCATCGGCCATGTCGGCGACGACGCCCAGGTCGTGCGTGATGATGATGAGCGTCGTACCCGTCTCGCGCTGGAGTTCGGACATGAGCTCGGTGATCTGGGCCTGCACCGTGACATCGAGGGCAGTGGTGGGCTCATCGGCAATGAGCAGGCTCGGGGAGTTGATGAGCGCCATGGCGATCATCACGCGCTGGCGCATACCGCCCGAGAGCTGATGGGGATAGTCGTCGATGCGCTTGTCCGGGGAGGGGATGCCCACACGATGGAGGGCATCGATGGCACGCCCTCTCGCTTCTGACTTGCTCACCTTGTTATGCACGCGCACGGCCTCAGCTAGCTGATCGCCGATGCGATAGAAGGGATGCAGGCTCGACAGCGGATCCTGGAAGATCATCGCCATGACCGAGCCGCGCATCTCCCGCACCTGGTCGTCGTCGAGTGCGAGCAGGTCGGTGCCGTCGAGGACGATGCGCCCGGAGACATCGGCGAAGTTGCGGTTGAGAAGCCCCATGATCGCCTGGGCGGTGACGCTCTTGCCGGACCCCGACTCCCCGACGATGGCGAGGGTGCGCCCCTGGGTCACGGAGAACGTCGAGCCGGCGACCGCCTTGACGACTCCGTCCTCGGTGGGGAAGGAGACGACGAGATTGTCGACTTCGAGGAAGGGGGTGGTCATACGAGCCTCACCCGGGGGTCGATGACGGCGTAGAGCACGTCGACGACGAGATTGGCCACGATGATGAAGACGGCGGTGAGCAGCGTGACGCCGACGAGGATCGCGAGATCGGGGTCGAGCACGGCGGAGACGGCGAGGCTGCCCAGTCCGGGCAGGCTGAAGATCGTCTCGAGGATGATCGCGCCGCCGAGGAGTCCGGCGAAGTCCAAGCCGGCCGCCGTGACGATGGGGGTGAGACCGGCGCGCAAGGCGTGCTTGCGTACGACGACGCGCTCCGGAAGGCCCTTGGCACGCGCCGTGCGGATGTAGTCCTCGTTGAGCGTCTCGAGCATCTGACTTCGGGTGAGTCGCGTATAGAACGCGGCGTAGAGGATGGCGAGGACAAGCCAGGGCAGGATCATCGTCTGGAGGAAGCCGATCGGATCCTCCCAGGGCTGGACGTACTGCGGGAAGGGCAGGATCTGCCAGCGGATGATCACGAAGTAAATGACGACGAGTCCGATGAAGAACGAGGGCAGTGAGTAGCCCACCAGGGACATGCCCATCATGGTCTTGTCCTGCCAGCGTCCGCGGCGCAGGGCGCTGTAGACGCCCAGGGTCACACCGCCGACGAGGAAGAGCACGAATGCCCCGAGCGCGAGGAAGATCGTCGCGGGGAGCCGGTCGAGGATGAGTTGCAGCACGGGCTCGTTCTTGGTGAAGGAGTAGCCGAGGCACGGGGCGGCGCACACGATGGCTGCCTCCCCCACGCCGTAGGTGCGACCGAAGAAGATCCCCGAAAGGAAGATCCAGTACTGCTCCCAGATCGACTTATCGAGGCCGAGGCGCGCTCGATTCAGCTCGATGGTCTGGTCTGTGCACACCTTGCCGCACGTGAGTCGTGCGACATCCGCGGGCAGCAGGCTGAAGAGCACGAAGACGGTCAGGGTCAGCAGGAGGAGGAGCAGGATCATGATGAGCACGCGCCGCGTGATGTATGCAGCCATGACTCCTCCTCCCTTCACTTCGTGCTGACCGGCGGGCTGCGCTATGTGATGGCGGGAGGTGGAGCGGGCAAGCCCGCTCCACCTCCCGCCGAGTGCGCTTACTGCGCGGCGTACATGATGGGGTACGGGAACGACCCGTACGCCGACCAGCTGAAGATCGGCCCCACCTTGGTGCCGGCCAGTCGCTGGTTACGGCCGAAGCGCGTGGGCACAACCCACATCTTCTGCGCCGCTTCCTTGCTCAACTCATGCCACATCGTGGCCTGGGTGTCGCGATCGAGCTCGACCGAAGCCGCCGCCACCTTGTCGGCGAAGGCCTTGTCGTCCACGCGCGAGAGGTTCCAGCCCTGCACGAAGAGCGGCGGGAGAACCGTCGAGGCGTTGGGCCAATCCGGGCCCCAGCCGCCGGTCATGATCTCGTTGCCGTTCTCGAAAACGACGCCGTAGTACTGGCCGCGCTCAATCGGGTTGGGCTTGACCGTGATGCCTGCGCGGGCGAGGGACTCGACCCAGATGGCCGCGGCTTTGTCACCGTCCTCCGACTGCGCGTAGTCGAGCGTGATCTCGGTTGGGCAGTCCTTGCCCTCGGAGAGCAACTTCTTGGCGAACTCGGGGTCGCCGGTGCCGGGCACGGGCTGGCCGAGCAGGCCATCCCACAGACCCGTGGGGGCGTAGTCGATGCCGATATTGGGCTTGACGACGCCGTCAGCGAACTCACCAGCGAAAGTGCCACCGGCATTGAGAATGAGCGCCTCGCGGTCGAGGGCGACGCCGATGGCCTGGCGGCACTTCTCGTCCGGAATCTTCTCGGCGTTGACGGCTGCGTAGACCGTGTAGGGGTCGAACGCGTCGATGCGACGCGACTCGTACTGCGGATCCTCGAAGACGATCGGAAGCGAAGCCGTCGTCAGGCCCTGGACCATCGCGAACTCGTCCTCGCCGGAGCTCTGGATGACGCGCTGGTCAGCCACCGACTCCTCGATGCCGAAGTTGACGACCCAGGAGTCCGGGTAGGCCTTGCGGTAGGGATCGACGTCCGGGCTCCAGTTCTCGTTGCGGACGAGTACGAGCTTGCCGCCCTTGCCCTTCGCGTACTCCTGGATCTTGTACGGGCCGTTGGACATCGGCTTGTCGCCGTACTCCACGCCCGCGGCCATGTCGGCCGGGACAGCGCTGAAGCCCAAGGTCACCGCGTAATTGAAGTCGGGGACGGGCTGGTTGAGATTGAAGGTGATGGTGTTGCCCTCACATGCGACAGCAGTGTCGAAGAGCTCCTGGCCGGTGCCATCGGCCGGGCCCTTGTACTCGGAGTTGCCGTCGGCATCCGTCGGGATGTCGAGGTAGCTCACCGCGTAGACGGGACCGCCCTCGGTGAGGCCGATGTCGAACTGTCGGGAGACGCCGTAGGCGACGTCCTCGCAGGTGACCGGATTGCCGTTCTCCCACTTCATGCCGTCGCGCAACGTGAATTCCCACGTCTTGCCCCCATTGCTGGCAGTGCCCGTGTCGGTTGCCATGTCGGGGACGAGAGTTGTGCCCTCAGCGTCACCGGGTGCGACCTGGTAGGCGGTCAGGGAGCGCTGGATCGTCGCGCCGAGGAAGGCAAGGTCCTCGCCGGTGTAGACGACCTGCGGATCGAGCGAGAGGATCTGCTCGGCCGGGGACAGAATCGTGAGCGTGCCACCCGGCTGGCCCTCGCCCGAGGGTGCGGCGGAGCCACTTGCCGACGAGTCACCGCTCGCCGACGAGCCACCGCTCGCCGATCCCCCATCCGATGACCCGCCGCTACATGCGGCGAGGATCAGCGCACCCGCCGCGATACCAATCGCGAGGGTCGCCTTGGACTTCACCATATTTCCTCCTTCAGTGCACCGCCGGCCACGGACGTGACCTTCCTCCCACGACCCGCGCACGGGTCGATCGGTGTCGGACGGGAGACCATGGGCGCCGTCACTTGGCCGCCTTGGGATCGAGGGCATCGCGCACCGAGTCGCCGGCCAGGTTGAAGGCGACGACAACGATGACGAGCAGCGTGCCGGGGATGAAGAGGTAGCTCGGCACGAGTTGGAAGAACTGCACGCTCTCCGAGAGCATCGCGCCGAAGGACGGCTCGGGCGGGAGTACGCCGACGCCGAGGAAGGACAGCACCGCCTCGGTGGCGATGTAGACCGGTAGGAGCAGCGTGGCGTAGACGAGGATCGGCGCCCAGAGGTTGGGCAGGATCTCGCGGAAGAGGATGCGCGGGGTGCTGGCACCCATGGCGATCGCGGCCTCCACGAACTCTCGCTCGCGCAGGCTCAGGACCTCGCCTCGGACTATGCGTGCGAGGTAGGGCCAGCCGAAGATGCCGAGCACCAGGATCAGGTAGGTGATCCGGGAGGCATTGCCCTCCGGAATGCCAAGGGCCGTGAGTCGCTGGGTCATCGCTCCCGAGAGCGCGAGCACGATGAGCAGGAAGGGGAAGGCGAGGATCAGGTCCATGAAGCGCCCGATGGCGGCATCGGTGAAGCCGCGCGCGTAGCCGGAGATGATCCCGAAGAGCGTGCCGAGGATCACGACCAGAATCGTCGCGGAGAACGCGATGAGCAGCGAGATGCGCAGGCCGTAGAGCAGTCGGGCGAGGATGTCACGCCCTGTTCCCCATTCGACTCCGAGCGGATGGTCGAGGCTGGCACCACCCCACGGGCCGTTGGGCTTGCCACCGGAGGTAGAGATCGCGGTCTTGTCCGTGGAGTAAGGGTCGACTCCCAGCCAACTCGTGATGAGGGGCGCGAAGAGGGCGACCAGCAGGACGATGAGCAGGATGATCGCGGAAGCAATGAAGGTCTTGTCACGGCGCAGACGCCCCCACGCAATCTGCGTGAGCGATCGCCCCTTGATCTCCTCGGGGGCGGTCGTCGTCTCCTCGACCGTCGCCGTCACCGCACCGCCTGCCCTTCGCGTCTCACGGCGGATCCTGCTCCGCCGGGGCAGACAGTACGCCGGTCGGTCATTGGAACGGACCTCTTACGACATGAAGGTACGAATGTGATCTGATCGCGACCTCCCGTGAGGGAAACGTCACTTGAGTGAGGGACCTGGGCCCCTTGGGGGCGCCCCCCTGTGGGTGAGGGCTTCCTTATCCGCGGGACGAACTCTTGGACCGGGACTTCGCTCGGTCCGTGGCCGCCAGCTGGACCTTGCGGATGCGCACGGCCTGAGGGGTGACCTCGACGCACTCGTCCTCGCGGCAGAACTCCAGAGCCTGCTCCAGGGACAGTTGCTTGTGCGGGATGAGGGGCACCAGTACGTCGCCGGACGACTGACGCATGTTGGTGAGCTTCTTCTCCTTGGTCGGGTTGACGTCGAGGTCGTCCGACCGGGAGTTCTCACCGATGATCATGCCCTCGTAGACGTCCGTGCCCGGGCCGACGAACATCGTGCCGCGCTCCTGCAGGTTGGCGAGGGCGAAGCCGGTCGTCGGGCCGGTGCGATCGGCGACGAGCGATCCTGAAGGCCGCGTGCGAAGCTCGCCGTGCCAGGGCTCGTAGCGGTCGAAGACGTGGTGCAGCAGACCTGTGCCGCGCGTCTCGGTGAGGAATTCGGTGCGGAAGCCGATGAGTCCGCGTGCAGGCACGAGATATTCCATGCGCACCCAGCCGGTGCCGTGGTTGACCATCTGCTCCATGCG
>JBMOIL010000003.1:0-38761 GCA_049317345.1 Candidatus Nanopelagicales bacterium | reverse complement strand
GGTCAAGCGCTCCGAGGCAGGCATGGTGAGCAATCCGGTGACCTGCGGCCCCGACAACACGCTGGCGGAGGTCGACGCCCTCTGCGCCCGTTATCGGGTGAGCGGGGTGCCTGTCGTCGACGCGAGGCAGATGCTCCTCGGCATCATCACCAATCGCGACATGCGGTTCGAAGACGATATGGGCCGTCGGGTGATTGAGGTGATGACGCCGATGCCGCTCATCACCGCGTTGGTGGGTGTCGATCCTGAGGAGGCGCTGCGCATCCTCGCGACGCACAAGGTAGAGAAGCTCCCCCTCGTTGACGCCGATGGTCGGCTCGGCGGTCTCTTCACCGTCAAGGACTTCGTCAAGTCCGACAAGTACCCCCTGGCGACCAAGGACGCCCACGGTCGACTCATCGTGGGTGCCGCGGTGGGTGTTGGCCCCGATGCAGAGAAGCGCGCGCACGACCTCATCGACGCGGGGGTCGACCTACTCATTGTCGACACCGCGCACGGTCACTCGCGCGCCGTTGTCGAGATGGTGGCCTTGCTCAAGCGCACGACATCGGTCGACGTGGTCGGTGGCAATGTGGCGACCCGCGAGGGTGCCCTCGCGCTCGTCGAGGCGGGCGCCGACGGCATCAAGGTCGGTGTCGGACCGGGATCGATCTGCACCACTCGAGTGGTCGCGGGGGTGGGCGTCCCGCAGATCTCGGCGATCTATGAAGCGAGCCTGGCTGCGCGCCCGGCAGGGGTGCCGATCATCGGCGACGGTGGCGTGCAATTCTCCGGAGACATCGCCAAGGCATTGGTCGCCGGTGCTGACACCGTCATGGTGGGCAGCCTCCTAGCCGGATGCGAAGAGGCCCCGGGTGATGTCGTCTTTGTGAGCGGCAAGCAGTTCAAGGCCTATCGCGGCATGGGTTCCCTGGGAGCCATGCAGTCGCGCGGCGAGGCCCGTTCCTACTCCAAGGATCGCTACTTCCAGGACGACGTGCTCAGTGACGACAAGCTCGTGCCCGAGGGCATCGAGGGCATGGTGCCCTATCGCGGCCCCCTCTCCGTGGTCGCTCACCAGCTCGTCGGTGGCCTGCGCGCGTCCATGGGCTACTCCGGCGCGTCCACCATCCCGGAGCTCCATGCCAAGGGACGCTTCGTGCGCATCACTGCGGCCGGTCTCAAGGAGAGCCATCCCCACGACGTCGTGATGACCGTCGAAGCGCCCAACTACCACTCGCGTTAGGACAGCCGTGGCAGAGATCGAGATCGGTCGCGGTAAGCGCGGCCGGGTGGCCTACTCGCTTGATGAGGTCGCTATCGCGCCGAGTCGACGTACCCGTGATGCCGACGAGGTGTCTACGGCATGGCAGATCGATGCCTATCGCTTCGATGCGCCGGTGATCGCGGCTCCGATGGACTCGGTCGTGTCGCCCGAGAGCGCGATCGCGCTGGGGCGCCTAGGGATCCCGGCGGTCCTCAATCTCGAGGGTTTGTGGACGCGCTACGCCGATCCCGCCCCGCAGCTCGAGCAGATCCGGCGAGCCCCCGCTCACGAGGCGACCGCCCTGCTCCAGACGATCTACGGCGCGGCCGCGATCGACGACGGTCTCGTCGTGGAGCGCGTGGGGCAGATCCGCGAAGCGGGTGTCACTGTGGCCGTGGGCGTGTCGCCGCAGGCTGCCGTTCGCCTCGCCCCCGTCGCGGTAGCCGCCGGCGTCGACATTCTCGTGATCCGTGGCACGACGGTGTCGGCCGAGCACGTGTCGACGGTTCATGCGCCGCTCAACCTCAAGACCTTCATCTACGACCTCGAGGTCCCCGTCATCGTCGGTGGATGCGCGACCTACCAGGCGGCCCTCCACCTCATGCGCACGGGCGCGGCGGGCGTGCTCGTTGGGTTCGGTGGCGGCGCCGCCCACACCACTTCGGATGTCCTCGGCATTCGCGTCCCCATGGCCAGTGCCATCGCTGACGTCGCTGCGGCGCGACGTGACTACCTCGATGAGTCAGGTGGTCGCTACGTCCACGTCATCGCCGATGGCTCGGTGGGCTCATCGGGTGCGCTCGTCAAGGCCATTGCATGCGGTGCCGATGCGGCCATGGTCGGCTCCCTCCTTGCCCGCGCCAGCGATGCCCCTGGCAACGGTGTGCATTGGGGTGCAGAGGCCTGGCATGCGCATCTGCCGCGTGGCGAGCGCAAGGAGCTCGGCGTGGTGGGCTCGCTTGAGCAGATTCTGTGCGGGCCGTCCACTCACGCTGATGGGTCCGCGAACATCATCGGCGCACTGCGCAAGGCCATGGCGACAACCGGCTATAGCGACCTCAAGGAATTCCAGCGCATTGATGTCGTTCTCGATCCGGAGTGATCGAGTCGCGTTCGGCGGCCTCGGGGGAGGACAATGGGGTCGTGAACGACGCGGATGATCGTCTCGGCACCGCTTCGCGGGCCCGGTCGATCGCCTACCTAGGCGATCACGACGTTGACGTCATCGTCATCGGTGGCGGAGTCGTCGGGAGCGGTGCTGCACTCGATGCGGCAGCACGCGGACTCACCGTCGCCCTCGTCGAGCAGAGCGATCTCGCAGCTGGCACATCATCGCGCTCGTCGCGCCTGGCACACGGTGGTCTGCGCTACCTCGAGCAGCGCGAGTTCTCACTCGTCCATGAGGCCCTTACCGAGCGCGGGCTCCTGCTCGACCGACTGGCGCCGCATCTTGTGCGACCTATCCCGTTTCTCTTCCCTGTCGGACGGCGGTGGGAGCGTCCCTACGTCGCTTCCGGCGTGCGTCTCTACGACGCCCTCAGCCGCGTGGGAAGTTACGGCGGTTCCATGCCGCGACCCAAGAGCCTGAATGTCGACGAGGCCAAGGCGCTTGCGCCCGACCTCGATGCGGGGGAGATCGCCGGTGCTGTCCGCTTCCATGACGCCCAGATCGATGACGCTCGCCACACGGTCGCCGTCGCCCGCACGGCTGCTTCCTTCGGGGCTCACATCCTCACTCGTGCACGGGTCACGCGTCTCCTCCGGGATGCCGAACGCGTGACCGGCGTGCGCATCGAGGATGCGCTCACGGGCGAATCCTTCGACATCCGTGCACGCGTGGTGATCGCCGCTGCAGGAGTCTGGACCGATGAGGTCCTGCGGATGGTCGATAGTGAGGCGCCTGAGCGTGTCCAGCAGAGCAAGGGAGTGCACCTCGTCGTGCGCGGCGACGCGATCCGGTCGACGACCGCGATCATCGCGCGTACTCCTGCGAGCGTGCTCTTCCTGTTGCCCTGGGGCGCAAACTGGATCGTGGGGACGACCGACACTGCGCGCGAGCCGAGTCAAAGCCTGGCTGATCCGGTAGCGACCGAAGAGGAGATCGACTACCTCCTGGGACAGGCCAATCGCTGGTTGGCACGGCCTCTGCGACGCGAGGATGTGATCGACACGTACGCCGGATACCGCCCGCTCGTGGCCGAGGAATCGGCGGAGGCCACCACGCAGGTGTCCCGCGAGCACATGGTCTTCCATCCGGTGCCAGGACTGGTGGCCATCGCCGGAGGCAAGTACACGACGTACCGCGTCATGGCTGCCGATGCGGTGGATGCCGCGGTTGCGGATCTCGACGCCGAGGCCGTGGCGGAGTCCTCGACCTCGGACATCCCGCTGGTGGGGGCGGTGGGTTTCACCGACCTCTGGGCCGACCGCGCCAGCCTTGCGGAGCGATGGGACCTGCCGGTCGACACGGTGGAGCGATTGCTTCGCCGCCACGGCTCGCGCGTGAGCGAGGTCTTCGATGCCGTGGCTGCCGATCCGACCCTGCGGGAGCCCCTGCCGCCGGAGGGCAGGCACTTGGCCGCCGAGGCGGTGGTTGCGGTCACCCACCAGGGAGCCCTCGATCTCGAGGATGTCCTCGTGCGCCGGCTACGGCTCACACCCGAATCCCCGGATCACGGTCTCGCTGCCGCTGCCGCTGTGGCCCCCCTCATCGCGCCTTATCTCGGCTGGGACGAGGGCCGCGTGGCCTCGGAGATTGCGGCGTACGCCGACCGGCACCCCCTTGTGCGCGCGTAGTCTGGACACATGGCCATACTCTCGGCGCCTCCCGCGTCCGCTTCCCTGATCTCGCGCCTCGCCGTCGCACCCGATGCCGACATCCGCGAGGTGCACGCGCCATTCACGGGCGAGTTGCTCTACCGCCTGCCTCTCGCCACCGAGTACGACGTGCAGAGTGCGGCGGGGCGGGCTCGCTCCGTGCAGCGCGAATGGGCCGAGCGGCCGGTGCGCGATCGAGTGCGGATCATGCGTCGCTTCCACGATCTCGTCATCGCCAAGCGTGACGAAGCCCTCGACTTGCTTCAGTGGGAAGTGGGCAAGTCCCGCGCCGACGCGCTCGAGGAAGTGCTCGATGTCGCTGTCGTGACCCAGTACTACACGCGCACGGCCGCGAAGTTGCTGCGCAGTCGGCGGGTGCGCGGCGCACTGCCCGTGCTCGTCGGTGTCGAGGAATTGCGCAAGCCGGTCGGGCTCGTGGGCATCATCGCGCCCTGGAACTACCCGCTCACGCTCGCGGCAAGTGACGCTGTTCCCGCGCTGCTCGCGGGCAACGGCGTCCTCCTCAAGCCTGATCCGCAGACGACCCTGGTGGCAGCGTGGGTGCTCGAGCAGATGCTCCTTGCCGGTCTGCCCGACGGGCTCATGGCCATCGTGCCGGGTGAGGGTCCCGTGGCCGGCCCACTCATCATCGATGCTGTCGACCACGTGATGTTCACCGGCTCCACGGCGACCGGTCGGATCGTGGCCGAAAGGTGCGCAAAGAGGCTCATCGAGTGCACGCTCGAACTCGGCGGCAAAAACGCCATGATTGTGCGTGCCGACGTAGACCCTGCCAAGGCTGCCGAGACAGCGGTGCGCGCCTGCTTCGCCAACGCCGGCCAACTGTGCATTTCGATGGAGCGCATCTACGTCAACGTCGATGTCTACGACGCGTTCATCGCGCACTTCATCCCACGAGTGCTGTCCATGAGCATCGCGTCCGGGCCAGGGTGGCAGGGGGACATCGGCTGCCTCGTCTCTCCTGTGCATCTCGAGCGTGTCAAGACCCATGTCGATGATGCGGTTGCCCGAGGCGCCACCGTCCTCGCTGGCGGCAGGGCTCGCCCCGACATCGGACCACTTGCCTTCGAGCCGACCGTGCTCGCCGACGTCACTGAATCGATGACGCTGTGTCGCGAGGAGACCTTCGGTCCCGTTGCAGCCGTCTATCCCGTGCATGACGACGAAGAGGCCGTACGCCGGGCCAATGACACCGTGTACGGGCTCAATGCCTCCATTCTCACGCGCGACCTGCGTGCGGGCAGGCGCCTAGCCCGGCGCCTGCGCACGGGCTCGGTCAACGTCAATGAGGGCTACGCCGCGTCCTGGGGGTCCACTGCTGCGGCCATGGGCGGCGTCGGGGACTCCGGCCTCGGGCACCGGCACGGGGCGGGCGGGCTGCTCAACTACACGGAGCCCCAGGCGATCGCCACGCAGCGACTTCTTGGCTTCGGCCCCCAACTCGGCCTCGACGCGCAACGATGGGGCCAATTCCTGGCCACGGCGGTGGGCACAATGGGTCGGCTTCGGCTTTAGGCTCGTTTGGGATCGTTGGGAGGCTGATGGTGTCCGGGTTCGACTACGACGTCCTGGTTGTGGGCTCTGGCTTCGGCGGATCGGTGTCGGCGCTTCGCCTCACCGAGAAGGGCTACCGCGTCGGTGTCCTCGAGGCGGGACGGCGGTTCACCGACGCCGACTTCCCCAAGACCTCCTGGCGCCTGCGCCGGTTCCTGTGGGCCCCGGCACTGGGATGCACAGGCATCCAGCGTATCCACGTGCTCAAGGACGTGGTCGTGCTCGCGGGAGCGGGAGTGGGCGGTGGCTCCCTCGTCTACGCCAACACTCTCTACGTCCCGCCGAAACGCTTCTTCGAGGACAAGCAGTGGGCACACATCACTGATTGGGCGAGCGAGCTCGCGCCGTATTACGACCAGGCTTCGCGCATGCTTGGAGTGGTCACGAATCCCACGATGACTCCCAGTGATGTCGTCATGAAGGCGGTCGCCGATGAGATGGGCGTCGGCCACACCTTCCAGATGACACCGGTCGGCGTCTACTTCGGCGATGGTCCCGGTGTGACCAAGGCGGATCCGTTCTTCGGCGGTGTCGGCCCCGAGCGCACCGGGTGCACCGAGTGCGGCGAGTGCATGACCGGCTGCCGGCACAATGCCAAGAACACCCTGCCCAAGAACTACCTCGGTTTGGCCGAGGGCGCGGGAGCCGTCGTGCACCCCCTCACGACGGTCACCTCCATTGCGCCTTGCGAGGGCGGGGGCTACACCATCACGACCAAGCGCACCGGCAGCCTGTCGCGACGCACCCGGACCTTCACCGCCGAGCAGGTCGTGATGGCCGCAGGCACCTACAACACCCAGAAGCTCCTTCACCGCATGAAGGACGAGGGCAAGTTGCCCCGCCTGTCGCGCATGCTGGGCCGCCTATCTCGCACCAACTCCGAGTCGATCCTGGGTGCCGTGGCCAAGTCGCCGGAGGCGGACTACACCCGCGGAGTCGCGATCACCTCGAGCTTCTTCCCCGACGATGTCGGCACGCACGTCGAGCCCTGTCGCTACGGCAAGGGGTCGAACTCCATGGGCCTCCTGCAGTCGGTGATCACCGTGCCGCGCCCGGGTGAGCCGCGCTGGCGCACCTGGAGCAAGGAGCTATGGCGTCAGCGTGGCAATGCGGCGTATCTCGTCAACGTGCGCAAGTGGAGCGAGCGAGCCGTGATCTCCCTGGTCATGCAGCCGGTCGACAACTCCCTCAGCCTGACGGGCAAGCGCGGACGACTCGGCTGGCGCCTGGCTACCAACAAGGACGAGTCCAATCCGGCTCCGTCGTACATCCCCATCTCGGATGAGGTCGTGCATCGCATTGCCGATCAGATCGATGGTGTCGCCGGATCCAACGCCTTCGACAACTTCGACGCCGTGATGACCGCTCACTTCGTGGGTGGATGCGTCATCGGGGCCGATGACGATACCGGCGTGATCGATGCCTACCACCGGGTCTTCCGCTACCCGGGACTGCACATCGTCGATGGCTCAGCGATCACCGCCAATCTCGGGGTCAATCCGTCGCTCACGATCACGGCGCAGGCGGAGCGGGCGATGGCGATGTGGCCCAACAAGGGTGAGGTCGACGATCGCCCCGAGCTGGGCACCTCGTACGTCGCGGTCGAAGCCGTGACGCCCAAGAACCCGGTCGTCCCCGAGCATGCCTACGGTGCGCTGCGCCTGCCGATCATCGAGGTTCGCTAGCGCGCGTTCAGGGCCGCGTTGCTCGTCGCACGTCTGCACGGCGTGTCGGCTGCAACAACCCGCCACTCAACGACGTACGGGCCGGCCCCGAAGGACCGGCCCGTACGTCGAACGGAACGCTAGACGCCCGCGGCCTGCGAGACCGCGCGCTTGGTGAGCACCTTGGCGAGGTGCTCGCGGAATTCCGCCGACGCGTGCAGATCGCTCGTCGGGCGGGTCCCATCGGCTGCGTTCGCTGCAGCAGCAGCGATGGCATCCGTTGTCGCTGCTGCACCGGCGAGAGCGGCCTCGACGCTGCTGGCGCGCACGGGCGAGGGCCCCATGTTCGTCAGAGCGACGCGTGCCTCGGTGATCGTGCCGTTCTGCCGCTTCACAGCAGCTGCGACGCCGACCGTCGCCCATGCCTGGGCGGTGCGGTTGAACTTCTCGTAGTGGGTGCTCCACCCGTCGCCGAGCTTGGGCACCTTGACCGCGACGAGGATCTCCTCGGGCTCCAGGGCGCTCGTGAAGTAGTCGACGAAGAAGTCCTTCGCCGCGATCTCACGGGTGCCGTTGGGTCCCTTGGCGACCATGGTCGCGTCGAGTGCCAACGCCACGGTCGGCAGGTCACCGGCCGGATCGGCGTGTGCGAGGGATCCCCCGAAGGTGCCGCGGTGACGGATGGCCGGATCGGCCACCGTGCCCGCCGCCTGGGCGAGCAGCGGTGCGTGCTGCTTGACGAGGGCGTCGTTCATCACCTCGTAGTGGGTGGCGTTGGCGCCGACCACCAGGTGGTCGCCACCGTCCGTGATGCCCTTCATCTCCGCAATGGAGCCGATGTCGACCAGCGTGGTCGGCGCGGCCATGCGCAGGCGAAGGACCGGCATGAGGGACTGGCCGCCCGAGATGACCTTGCCGTCCTCGCCGGCGGCCGCGAGGGCCGAGATGGCCTCGTCGACCGTGCTCGGACGGACGTAATCGAATGCCATGGGGATCACTGGGCACCTCCCTTGCCGGCATTGATCGCTCGCCAGACATTCTCTGGCGTGGCGGGCATCTTGACGTCGTTGACACCCATGGGGCGCAGCGCGTCGACGATGGCGTTGATGATCGCCGGCGGGGACGCGATGGCACCGGCCTCGCCGACCCCCTTGGTGCCCAACGGGTTGGTCGTCGATGGCGTCACCGTGCGGTCCGTGGTGAAGCTCGGCAGGTCTGCCGCGCTCGGGATGAGGTAGTCGGCGAAGCTCGCAGTGAGCAGGTTGCCGTCGGAGTCGTACTCCACGCCCTCGTAGAGCGCCTGACCGATTCCGCATGCGAGGCCGCCGTGCACCTGGCCTTCGACGATGAGCGGATTGACCTGGACGCCGACATCGTCGACCGCGACGTAGCTGCGGATCTTCGACTTGCCGGTCTCCGTGTCGACCTCGATCGCGCACAGATGGGTTCCATGCGGGTAGGAGAAGTCATCCGGATCCACCGTGGCCTCCGCCTGCAGGGTCGGCTCGACACCGTCCGGCAGGTTGTGCGCGGAGAAGGCCTCGAAGGCAACCGCGGCAAGCGGCTGCGACTTGGCCGGGTCGCCCTTGACGCGGAAGGCGCCCTGGATGAACTCCAGATCGTCCACCGAGCACTCGAGCTGGTGAGCCGCGATGACCTTGGCCTTCTCGACCAGACGCTCGGCCGCCTTCTTGATGGCCTGGCCACCGACCGCGAGCGAGCGCGAGCCGTAGGTGTCCATGCCGTAGGGGGCGCGTCCGGTGTCGCTGTGGACGACCTCGATGTCATCGACAGGAACGCCGAGGATGCTTGCGGCGATCTGGCTCCACGCCGTCTCGTGTCCCTGCCCGTGGGGCGACGTGCCCGTGATGAGCTCGATCTTGCCGGTGGGCAGCGCACGGATCGTGCAGTGCTCCCAGCCGCCGGCCACGTACTTCAGGGCGCCGAGTGTGCGTGACGGCGCCAGGCCGCACATCTCCGTGAAGGTGGAGATGCCGATGCCCAACTGCACGGGGTCACCCGATGCACGCCGCTGCTCCTGCTCTGCACGCAGTGCGTCGTAGCCGAAGAGGTCCATGGCCTTGGCCGTGGCGGCCTCATAGTTGCCGGTGTCGTAGGTGAGACCGGCAACGGTGGCGTAGGGGAACTCCTCGTGCTTGATCCAGTTGAGCTCACGCAGCTTCATCGGATCCATGCCAAGTTCGTCGGCCAGTTCGTCGACGATGCGCTCGATGGCGAATGTCGCCTCCGGGCGACCCGCGCCGCGAATGGCGTCGGTCGGCGTGGTGTTGGTGAAGACACCGACGCAGTTGAACTCGTAGACGGGCATCTTGTAGATCGCCGGGTACATGAACATCCCCAGCAGTGGAATGCCCGGGGTGATGATCTGCAGATAGGCGCCCATATTGGCGATGAGATCGACCTTGAGGCCGATGATCTTGCCGTCCTTGGTTGCGGCGATCTCGATGTCCTGGATCTGGTCGCGACCGTGATGCGAGGCGACCATGTCCTCGCTGCGGGTCTCGGTCCACTTGACCGGACGGCCCAGGTGGCGGGCGATCTGCACGGCGAGGATCTCCTCGCGGTAGCACTGCAGCTTGCCGCCGAATCCGCCTCCGACATCCGGGGCGATGACGCGCAGGGAGTTCTCCGGCATTCCCGTGACGAGTGCGAGAAGCACCCGCAGGATGTGCGGGATCTGCGTGGCCGACCAGATGGTCATCTCATTGCTCATGCCCATGGGCGATGCGACGACCGCGCGCGGCTCCATGTAGCCGGCGATGATGCGCTGGTTGATGAAGCGGCGCTTCACCACGATCGCATCGTCGCCCGCTGCCTTGACAGCGGCCTCGAAGGCGCCGTCGCCCTGCGGCTTGAGCGGGAACTCGTAGCAGACGTTGGTGCCGAGGCTGCCGTCGGCAGCGTCATGCACGGCCGTCGAGCCCTGCTTGATTGCCGCCTCCATGTCGATGACCGCGGGGAGCGGCTCGTAGTCGACCTCGATGGCGTCCAGGGCATCGGCGGCGGCGTACTTGTCGGTGGCCAGCACGACAGCGACGCAGTCGCCGACGTGGCGGACCTTGTCGAGCGCCAGGGCCGGGAACCCGGGCAACTGGATGTCGTCAGTCACCGGCCACACGCAGGGGACTGAGCCGTTGAGCTCGCCGAGCTCCTTCGCCCCGAAGGCCGCGACGACATGTGGCCGATTGAGCGCGGGCGTGACGTCAAGATTCGTGATCTTGGCGTGGGCCATGGGGCTGCGGAGGATCGCCATGTGCAGCGTGCCGGGCAGCTGGATGTTGTCGGTCCAGTTGGTCTGTCCGTGGAGCAGGCGCGCGTCCTCCTTGCGGCGGAGCGGCCGACCCATCGGATTGGCATTGGCGTCAGTCAGTGTCTCGGTCATCACTTGCCTCCCATCAGCTCGGCGGCGTACTCGACCGACTTAATGATGTTGTGATAACCGGTGCAGCGGCACAGGTTGCCCTCGAGTCCCTCGCGGATTTCTTCTTCGCTCGGGCTGGGGTTCTCCTGGAGCAGGTCTACCGCGGCCATGACCATTCCTGGGGTGCAGTAGCCGCACTGCAGGCCGTGGCACTCCTTGAACGCAGTCTGGACCGGGTGCCACTGGTGCTCGCCCTCGGCGAGACCCTGAACAGTGAGGACCTGGTGGCCGTCTGCCTGGACCGCGAGCACGCTGCACGACTTGACGCTCTTGCCGTCAAGAAGCACTGTGCATGCACCGCAGTTGGATGTGTCGCAGCCGACAACTGTGCCGACGCGACCAATGTCCTCGCGCAGGAAGTGCACGAGGAGTTGTCGAGGCTCGACCTCGACGTCGTAGACCGTGCCATCCACGGTCACGCTGATGGGGATATGGGTCATGTTTCTCCCGTGTGAGATCGAGGGGCGATCCGAGAGCACGCCACCCGCCCCTTCGGACGGGCAGAGCCGACGCTAGGCGCTGAGGGCACCGCCCGGGGCCGTTTCGCGACTAATGCTTCCCCTGGGGGCCTAGGAGGGCTACGGTCAGCCCCGAGGCCGCCGAGAGCCGGCGCCCCTATCTCGGAGGACGTATGTCGACCACCCCTCCCCCTCCCACGCCCCCGGCCGCAGCCGGCGGCGGTGGTGGTGGCACCCAGGACAACGGCAGCGGCACCATCGCGCTGGTCACAGGAATCCTTAGCTTCTTCGTCTGCCCGGTCATCCTGTCGATCGTGGCCATCATCTACGGCAAGAAGGGCATGGCGGCCGCGGCTGCCGGCACCGCCGACAACGGTGGCCAGGCCAAGGCCGGCTACATCATGGGCATCATCAGCCTGATCCTCTTCGTGGTGCTGCTGATCGTCTACATCATCGCTGGCGCAGCACTCTTTGCGAACAGCGGCTCCTGACCGACTGCAGAAGGGGGGCTGGCGCACATGCGTCGGCCCCCCTTCTGCGTTCGTGACCTAGGGTGCTGCCCGTGGACACGCAGACTCATGCCAGTGCGAATGTGCCGGGCGCCGGAGCTCATGCGGCCCCGCGCCGTAGCTCGCTCGGCATCTGGGCCTTCGTGCTGGCGATTCTCGGCCTCATCGGCATCCTGCCCATCATCGGCAGCGTGCTGGGCTTCGTCCTCGGCCGAGTCGCGGTGCGCCGGGCGGACACGGGCAGTCTCATCGGTGGTCGCGGCCTCGCCTTGGCCGCCGTGACGATCTCCGTGATCACCCTGGTCGTCGTTGCGCTTGGCGTTGCGACGTACGCCCTCGCCGTTGCCTATCTCGAGATCTGACTACGCTCCCGTCATGGCTGCGCCTGCACCCCGACCCGTGCTCGTCGTCGACTTCGGGGCCCAATACGCCCAGCTGATCGCCCGGCGTGTCCGAGAGGCCCATGTCTACTCCGAGATCGTGCCGCACACGATGAGCGTGTCGGAAATGCTCGCCAAGCAGCCCGCCGCGATCGTGCTCTCCGGCGGTCCCAGCAGCGTCTACGCGGACGGCGCCCCGTCGGTGGATCCCGCGCTCTTCGACGCCGGCGTACCCGTCTTCGGCATTTGCTACGGCTTCCAGGCGATGGCGCAGGCCCTCGGCGGCACGGTCGAACGGACGGGTTTGAGCGAGTACGGCGGGACGCCGCTCGAGGTCACCGAAGCGGGTGCGGCGCTCTTCGCGGGCTTGCCAGCGCGGCAGTCCGTGTGGATGTCGCACGGTGACAGCGTCACTCGGGCTCCGGACGGCTTCGTGGTGAGTGCGACGAGTGCCGGGGCCCCGGTGGCCGCCATGGAATCCCTGGATCGTCGCCTTGCCGGTGTCCAATTCCATCCTGAGGTGATGCACAGCGAGCATGGCCAGCAGGTCCTCGAGAGCTTCCTCCATGGCATCGCTGGGCTCGAGCCCACGTGGACAACCGAGGGCGTGATTGACGACCAGGTCGCTCGCATTCGCGAGCAGGTAGGCGATGGGCTCGTCGTCTGTGGCCTCTCCGGCGGCGTGGACTCCGCGGTCGCGGCGGCGCTGGTGCAGCGCGCGGTGGGTGACCAGCTCACCTGCGTCTTTGTCGATCACGGTCTTCTGCGCGCCGGTGAAGCCGAGCAGGTCGAGCGCGACTTCGTCGCCGCGACGGGCGTGCGTCTGGTCGTTGTCGACGCCCAGCGGCGCTTCCTCGATGCTCTTGCTGGCGTGACCGACCCGGAGCAGAAGCGCAAAATCATCGGACGTGAATTCATCCGGGTGTTCGAGGATGCTGCGCGCGACGTTGTCGCCCAGGCGGGGGAGTCCGGACGCACGGTGGACTTCCTCGTGCAAGGCACGCTCTATCCCGATGTGGTGGAGTCGGGTGGCGGCTCGGGCACGGCAAATATCAAGAGCCACCACAACGTGGGCGGCCTCCCCGATGACCTGGCCTTCACCCTGGTGGAGCCGTTGCGCACCCTCTTCAAAGATGAGGTCCGCCAGGTGGGACTCGAACTCGGGCTGCCGTCTGAGATCGTGTGGCGCCATCCCTTCCCAGGCCCTGGCCTGGCGATCCGGATCGTGGGTGCCGTAGACGCGGAGCGGCTGGCCATCCTGCGCGCTGCGGATGCCATTGCTCGAGAGGAGCTCACCGCGGCCGGGCTCGACCGCGACGTATGGCAGTTCCCCGTCGTACTCCTCGCTGACGTGCGCTCGGTAGGCGTCCAGGGGGATGGGCGCACCTATGGGCACCCCATCGTCTTGCGCCCGGTCTCGAGCGAGGACGCGATGACCGCAGACTGGTCCCGACTCCCCTACGATGTGCTTGCGCGGATCTCGACGCGCATCACCAACGAGGTGCGCGATGTCAATCGCGTGGTGCTGGACGTGACGAGCAAGCCCCCCGGCACCATCGAGTGGGAGTAGTCGGGCAGAGCCCGCCTCTTCCCACTCTCGGTCGGTATCGAGTGGGAGTAGTCGGGCAGAGCCCGCCTCTCGACTAGGGTGGAGACGTGGAATTCGTCTACAACCTTCTCGTCGTCCTCCACTTCATCGGGCTCGCGAGCCTGCTCGGTGGCTTCCTCGTCCAGATGAAGTCGCCGGACAAGGGCGTCAACCCCGCGATGCTCCATGGAGCTCTCACCCAGCTGGTGACCGGCGTATTGCTCGTGGGGA
The DNA here is from genome assembly GCA_049317345.1 of Candidatus Nanopelagicales bacterium. GTDB lineage: Bacteria > Actinomycetota > Actinomycetes > S36-B12 > S36-B12 > Mxb001. The sequence goes on along the minus strand of JBMOIL010000003.1, from coordinate 24,851 downwards.
TCGCCTCGGCCGGCCTCGTCCCCGGTGAGGAGGTCGACCACGCCAAGATCGCCGTGAAACTGGTGATCGTCCTCATCATCACGGCGCTCGCCTTCGTCGGGCGACGCCGTGTGCCCCCGCAGGTGGGGCTGTGGGGAGCGATCGGGGCCCTCACCCTGGTCAACGTCGTCATCGCCGTCTTCTGGAACTGATCCCCGACGGCGCCACGCCGGCGACGCATCAGCCGCAGGCACGCGATTGTGCGGCTGAATGCGAGTGATATCGATACTGAGCCGCACAATTCATTGTCGGCGGTCGCTTCCGCTCATTGTCGGCAACTGGTTCCGCGAGCGGCTGACCTACGGGATCGTCGTGCGCAGGAAGGCTTCAGCGAGGCGACCATCAGGGAGTCCGCCGCGCACTGCCGCCATCGTCATCCAGCCGCGAATGCGCTCTTCGAGATCATCCATATGTGACGTCTGGCTCTCATGGGCACGCAGTGCCGCAAGCTTGAGGTCCAGCTGATCGGTCACGTCGACGATGTGATTGGGCTCGGGTGCTCCCATGACCCACACGTCGTGCACCGTCCAGGCGTCGAGCCCCTCGTCGGCAAGGAGGATCGGATGCGCGAAGGGATTGCGTGCGTCGGGATAGATCGCGAAGATCGCGGCTTCTCCGGCGGCCATATGGTCCGGGTGTGAGGCGGAGATGCGCGACCAGTTGCGCTCAGGTGACTGGATGAGCATGCGCTCGGGTCGCACCTGGCGAATCACCCGGCTGATGTCGCGCCGCAGGCCGTGGGTTACCTCGAGTTCTCCATCGCGGTAGCCGAGGAAGCGGACGTCTTCGACCCCCAGGATCCGGCCGGCCTCCACCTGCTCGCTACGTCGTATGCGCGGGATCTCCGAACGCGCCACGGCCGGGTCGAATCCGCCCGCGTCGCCGTCGGTGACGATGCAGTAGGTCACCCGGGTCCCCTGGGCGATCCATGACGCCACCGTGCCCGCCGCGCCGAAGTCGACGTCATCGGGGTGGGCGGTGACCACGAGGGCTCGGGCGGGGACGTCCTCCAGATGTTCTGTGGACATGGCTCCTCAACGATTTGGGGGGATGACGTGGGCAAACGTTCCTCAGGCCGCGTTCTGTGCCTCGTGCGGAGGCCAAGGTGACGATCTGGGGACTTTCCGGGGAAACGCGCGTGACGAGCGAGGCTCCCGGGCCGGCAGGGGTTACCTTGGATGGCGTGCGTGCCCGTGGTGGCCCTTCCGGGGCAGATCCTAAGGGACCGGTGACCCGAGTGCGGGCGTCGGTCCTGAGTGCCTGCGTGGCCCTCGTGGCCGGCTTCCTGCTCATCGCCCAGCCAGCGGCATCGTCTCCGATCGGCGAGGCAGACCATGTGCCTGACCACGCCGTTTCCGAGGGTCCCTCTGGGGCGCCCATCCGCGGAGATGCGGGTGCGGCGGCCCAGCAGAAGGCTGACGCCAAGAAGGACAAGAAGGACCAGAAGGGCAAAGAGGAGGTCCCTCTCCCTCCTCCTCCCGCGGTGCCGTCGGGCCTCCCGGCAGAGGTCGACCCCCTGCCCACCTACCAGGGCCAGTACATCTGCGACCCGGCCGCTAAGCCGGGCACCCAGAGAGTCACCGACCTCATCCGAGCCACGTACAAGGACTCCAGCGACATCTGGGCGCCACGCGAGTGCAACCAGGGTGGCCGCAGCGAACACAAGGAGGGTCGCGCCCTCGACTGGATGATCAACTCCAAGATCCCGGAGCAGAACGCTCAGGCTGAGTCGTTCTTGCAGTGGCTCCTCGCCACTGACGACAACGGCAATGAATTCGCCATGGCGCGCCGCCTCGGCGTCATGTACATCGGCTGGGGCGATGAGATCTGGGAGTCCTACACGCAGAGGTGGACCGAGCTCAAGGGCTGCTACGGCACTCCCCAAAGCAGTTACGACACGTACTGCCATCGCGACCACATCCACATCTCGTTCTCCTGGGACGGTGCCGCGGGCCAGACCAGCTTCTGGGGTGGAGATCCAACCCCGGCCCCCTTCTGCACGGCCTCGCGCACTCCCTCGACCAGTCCCGCTGACCCGGGTGATGGTCTCGACTTCGTCCCCGTGGCGGCGCAGCGCCTGCTGGATACGCGCAGCGGCTACGGCAACGGGGGCAAGTCCTGCCGTCTCGCAGCCCGCTCCAGCGGCGGCGCGGGATCTCCCCTCGTGATCGACCTGGCTGGGCGCAAGGACTCTCCGGGGGAGCGGGTCAAGGCGGCAGCCGTCCGCGTGACCACCTTCGGCTCTAACTCACCCGCGACCCTGCGCTCTGCAGCAACGGGCGTCCTCTCCAGTGTCGTGGTCAACAGCAAGCGAGAGCTCGTCTCCATCGTGCCGGTCGGAAGCGACGGCACCATCGCGTTGACGACCGACTCCGGAGCCACTCACGTCACGGTTGACCTGCTCGGCTACTTCGTCACGCCCGGATCTGGCGCACCGACGGAAGGCCGGCTCCTGGCACATGCCAATCAGGTCGTCTACGACACCAAGCTCATTAACCAGCCGCTCCAGCCCGGCGAGAAGCGCGTCGTAGACGTTGCTGTAGGCGCCACTGCGGATGGCCCCCCGGCAGGCGCCTTGCTCACCGTGGGACTCTCTGGTGCTGACAAGGGTGGCCGACTCCTTCTGCGCCGCACAGGCGATAAGCAGTCGCCGGCCGCCGCGTCCATTGCTTACCAGCGTGCGGCGCCCATCTCCGTCCCGGTGATCGCTGCGCTTGACCCCGAGGGTCGTGTCACCGTCGTCAATACGGGCAAGGGTGTGGTCGACCTCACCCTCGCCGTCCAGGCGTCAGCGGTGCGCACCCCCGAGCTGGGTGCGCTGCTCATCCCCGTGACACCGGTCGAGGTACGCCGCGCCCGCGCCACGCTGACCGATATGGTGCCGACGCCGGACAGCGACGGTGCCGTGACAGCCGACACGTTCGCGGAGCGCACCGCGGAAAGCGCCTTCGGCGCGACCGCTGCCGTGCTGCGGGTCACCGCGTCCGGGGTCAAGGGCGGGGAGGTCACCTTCTACTCCCTCGCCGAACCCACCGTGCCCTCGATGGTCCTGCCCCGGCGTACCAAGGTCACCGGACTGTACGTCGTCCCGCTCGACAGCAAGGGCACGCTGCGCCGCAACGTCGTGGGCGACCTCGATGTGACGGCGCACGTGGTCGCCTACTTGCGCTAGCGCAGGCGCTGTCTCAGGCACGACGTACGATCGGCTCCGTGCCCGATCTGAATCCCGCCCAGCAGGAGGCCGCGAGTCATCGCGGCAGTCCGCTACTCATCGTTGCGGGAGCCGGTTCGGGCAAGACACGCGTCCTCACCCAGCGCATTGCTCACCTCATTCGTAATGAGGGTGTGCGGCCCTCTGAGATCCTCGCGATCACCTTCACCAACAAGGCCGCCCGCGAGATGCAGGAGCGTGTCGCAGCCCTCGTCGGTCCGGCCTCTCGGGCCATGTGGGTCATGACCTTCCACTCCGCGTGCGTGCGCATTCTGCGCCGAGAGGCGGGACGGCTCGGCATCTCTACCAACTTCTCGATCTACGACGCCGCCGACTCGCAGCGGCTGATGTCGATGGTCGTCAAGGATCTCGATCTCGACCCCAAGCGCAACCCTCCGCGCGGCCTCTCGTCGCGGGTCTCGCACCTGAAGAACGAACTCATCGACGAGGAAACCTTCGCTCGTCGGGCTGAGACCCCCGCGGATCGGATCCTTGCGGAGGCGTATGCGGAGTACCAGCGCCGGCTCCGCCGGGCAAACGCCTTCGACTTCGACGATCTCATCGGCTCGACAGTGGCGCTGCTTCAACTCTTCCCGGATGTGGCCGAGCACTATCGTCGCCGCTTTCGTCACATCCTCGTAGATGAATACCAGGACACCAACCACGCTCAGTACGTCCTTGTGCGCGAACTGGTCGGCGACGGCGCAGGCGGGGTCCCTCCGGGCGAACTCTGCGTGGTCGGTGACGCCGACCAGTCGATCTACGCCTTCCGTGGGGCGACCATCCGAAACATCGAGGAGTTCGAGCGCGACTACCCCGATGCCAAGACTGTGCTGCTGGAGCAGAACTACCGCTCGACGCAGACCATTCTTGATGCTGCCAATCGCGTGATCGCGCGCAACGGCGGACGCCGAGCCAAGAGGCTGTGGACCGATGCGGGAGCCGGTAAGCCCATCGTGACTTACGTCGCGGACGATGAGCATGACGAGGCGCGTTTCGTTGCCGACGAGATCGACGCCCTGGTCGACGACGCTGGGGTTCGCCCGGCGGACGTCGCGGTGTTCTACCGGACCAACGCCCAGTCCCGCTCCCTTGAGGAGATCTTCGTCCGAGTGGGTCTGCCCTACACCGTCGTCGGCAGTGTGCGCTTCTACGAGCGGCGCGAGATCCGCGATGCCGTCGCCTACCTTCGCGCTATCGCCAATCCCGATGATGACGTTTCCGTGCGGCGGATCCTCAATGTGCCCAAGCGTGGCATCGGAGACCGGGCTGAGGAGGTCATCGAAAGCTTCGCGCAGCGCGAGCGCATCTCCTTTGGAGCTGCCCTGGACCGGGCAGCAGAGATCCCGGGGCTTGCGTCACGCTCCCAGGCGCAAGTGGTTGCGTTCGCCCAGTTGCTCTCGGATCTGCGCACGCTGGAGGAGGCCGGGGCGGGTCCCGCCACCCTTCTCCAGGCCGTTCTTGAGCAGACCGGGTACCTCGCCGAGCTCCAGGCCTCGCACGATCCCCAGGATGAGACACGTGTGGAGAATCTTGCTGAGCTTGAGTCGGTAGGCGCCGAATACGAGCGAGACACGGAGGATCCGAGTCTGGCGGGCTTCCTCGAGCGCGTGTCGCTCGTGGCAGATGCCGACGAGATTCCCGACGACGAGGAGGGCGTCGTCACCCTCATGACCTTGCATACGGCCAAGGGTCTGGAGTTTCCCGTGGTCTTCCTCACCGGCATGGAGGACGGCGTCTTCCCGCACATCCGATCCCTCGGTTCGGAATCAGAGTTGGAAGAGGAGCGCCGCCTCGCCTACGTCGGTATCACGCGCGCGCGTGAGCGCCTCTACCTCAGCAGGGCGCTGTCGCGTTCGGCATGGGGTTCGCCGATGCACAACCCGGCCTCGCGATTCCTTGACGAGATCCCACCCGAACTCGTCGAGAGTCGACGCGACGAGCCGCTCCTCACCTGGTCCGGTTCCACCTCAGCTTCGGCGCCCAGGCCCATGGCCGCGGCGGGTGCCCTGAAGCGCCCGGAGCCGACAGCGGGCACGCGCCCCGTGGTGGGCCTGGCCGTGGGCGACCGAGTGCTGCACAAGACCTTCGGCATGGGCACCGTCACCGGCACCTCTGGCGTGGGTGACAAGGCGGAGGCGACCATCGATTTCGGAAGTGTGGGCACCAAGCGGCTGCTGCTCCGCTATGCGCCCGTCGACAAGATGTAGTCGGCGTCAGCAGCCGAAGTTGCGGCAGGCCCAGGCCGGTGGCTTGGCAGGGATTCCCGGGCGGGAACCCGTCCAGAGCCCCGCTGGATCGGTCGGAGTGAGCGCACGTCCCACGCGCACCTCGAAGTGAAGGTGGGTTCCGGATGAGTTGCCGGAATTGCCCATCAGGCCGATGAGATCTCCCGCGTTCACGCGCTCGCCTTTGCGGACCTTAATCTTGTCGAGGTGCCCGTAGCGAGTCTGGGTGCCGTCCGCTCGCATGATCATGACGAGGTTGCCGTAGCCGCCGTAGTTGAATTCGGCGTACTCCACGCGGCCATCGGTGGCGGCGTAGACCGGGTCGCCGGTCTCTCCATTGAAGTCCAGGCCAGCATGACCTCGCGGCCACGAGGCGCTTACTTCGCCGAATTCACCGCTGAGGGGAGTGCCCCAGGTCACGGGGTAGCTGTACGCCGGACCTTCGCGCTGTGCCTTGCGTTCGGCTGTCGCTGCTGGTTGTGCCTCGGACGTCGTGCGCGCGGTCAACGATCGTGCCGCGGTCACGGAGGAGAGGTGGGCGATCCCCGCGGACCCGTCGAGTCGACCCGCGGTGGCGAGGTCGACGGTGGCGCCCACGCCGAGGGCCGCGCCCGCTCCGCCCGCTCCGGCAGCCGGGCCGCTCGGGCGGGAAGCCGCGAGGGAGGGAGCCCCGGCTGTCAGCACGAGGGCACCCTGTGCGATCACGAGCGTGGCCGCCACGACGAGCGGTACGACGAGACGACGCATAGGAGCGGTTTACCAGCCCAGGGCCACCAACCACCAGTCCAGTGTTACTGGTGTGACTGGTGGGGCGGTTGATGTGATGCGTGTCACATGGCTACGAGATGGACGGCTGGGGTTGCTCCGGCTCGTCCAGGAGGGCCAGCGTCGTGGCGATCTCCCGGACCACCCGACCGTCGACGGGCAGGGAGAGGTGGCCGACGCCCTGCACCAGCACGTTCCGCGCTCGGAGGTCGGGGTGCTCGACGCGTGCATGGGATCGGGGGATGACGAACTGGTCGATATCCGACCAGAAAGCGACCAAGCGCGTGCGGCAACCGGGGGCCGGCTCGGCCAGCTCGGCAATGATGTCGCCGTCAATCCGCATCTGACGCGCGGTCTCGAGGGGCACGATGCGCGCCGGGAGAGTGCCGCTATGCGGGCTACCCAGAGTGACCAGAGTGTGCACCCGCTCATCTCCGCCAAGACGCTGCACCAGGTAGCGACCGATGAGGCCGCCGAGGGAGTGCCCGATCACGTGGACGCGCTCATGCCCGGTTTCTTCGCACACCTGGTCGATGAGGGTGCCCAGTCTCCCTGCCACGGCGCGGATGTCATCGGTGAGTGCCGAGTAGTTGAGGGCGTACGTCGAGCCGAACCCGCGGCGGTGCAGACCGCGTCGCAGGAGCGTGAAGATCGAGCGATTGTCGAAGATGCCGTGGACCAGCACGATGGGCGTGCCGGCGGCTTCGACGTCGCCGACAAGAAGACCGCGCTGGGCGGGGGGCAGTCCCTCGATGGAGTGCCGCTCCTGCTGGAGTCGCAGTTGCTCCTCGACGAGGCCGAGGGGGTACATCGCGAGGTGGGCGGTGATCCAGGCTGCCTCGACGGCGACTCCCCGTGCGGTCGTCGGCGAGAGAAGAGTGCGCGCTGAGCCCCAGGCCGCGGACGGCACGGTGGGCATCGCGATCCGGGGCACTCGATGACGCTAGTCCGCGACCACCCGCGTTGTCTCGACAACGCTCCGACGCGAGAAGGGCGCCCGGTATCGTTCGGCTGAGCGCTGGGATCCGACCGTTCGGCGCCCACGCCATGTCCAGGGAGGGTTCATGCCGGCGAGAATCGTCGTAGCCAAGCCCGGTCTCGATGGACACGACCGCGGTGCCAAGGTCGTGGCACGAGCACTGCGCGATGCGGGATTCGAAGTCGTCTACACGGGCCTGCACCAGACGCCCGCGCAGATCGCCGAGGCGGCCGTGCAGGAGGACGCCGACGCCATCGGGATCTCCGTGCTCTCCGGGGCCCATCAGGTGCTCTTCGAAGAACTCATGCAGGAGCTCCGGAATCGTCAGGCCGATGACATCCTGGTCTTCGGTGGCGGCATCATCCCGGAGGCGGACATCGCTGGGCTCAAGGCGCTGGGCGTCACCGAGGTCTTCGGGCCGGGTACGCCGCTTCCTGTCATCGTGGAGTGGGTCGGTGCCCACGTGCCCGATCACGGCGCCTGATCAGTAGGCTCGCGGCGTCGCAGCCCGGCAGGGCATAGCCGGAGGGAACCGTGGACCTTTACGAGTACCAGGCCAAGCACCTCTTCGACGCGCATGGAGTCCCGGTCACCGCCGGTGAAGTGTGCGCCACGCCCGATGCGGCACATGAGGCCGCGCGCAAGATCGGCTCGGCCGTCGTCGTCAAGGCCCAGGTCAAGATCGGAGGTCGCGGCAAGGCAGGCGGGGTCAAACTCGCTGCCACGCCTGACGAGGCCCAGGCGCGCGCGCAGGACATCCTCGGCCTCGACATCAAGGGGCACGTGGTCCGCCGCGTCCTCGTCACCGAAGCAACGGACATCGCCGAGGAGTACTACGTCTCCTTCCTCCTCGATCGCGCGAATCGCGCCTTCCTCGCGATGGCGAGTGTCGAGGGCGGAGTCGACATCGAGGAGGTGGCAGCGACCCGGCCCGAGGCCCTTGCTCTTGTGCGCATCGACGCCATTGATGGGGTTGACGAGACCGTTGCGGCGAGCATCGTCGATCGCGCCGGATTCCCCTCGCACATCCGCGAACAGGTCATCAGCGTGCTCGTCGACCTGTGGCAGGTCTTGGTCAAGGAGGATGCGACGCTCGTCGAGGTCAACCCCCTCGTGCTGTCGGCCGACGGCCGTGTCCTGGCGCTCGATGGCAAGGTCACTCTCGACGACAACGCCAACTACCGCCATGCCTCGCACACGGATCTGGTCGACAGGGAAGACACGGACCCGATCGAATTGCGCGCCAAGGAATTCGACCTCAACTACGTCAAGTTGGACGGAGAGGTGGGGATCGTCGGCAATGGTGCGGGTCTCGTCATGAGCACCCTCGATGTCGTCGCTTACGCCGGAGAGGAATTCGGGGGCGTGCGCCCTGCCAACTTCCTCGACATCGGAGGCGGTGCGAGTGCGGAGGTCATGTCCAATGGACTCGACATCGTGCTCAATGATCCGGACGTGCGCGCCGTCTTCGTCAACGTCTTCGGTGGCATCACCTCCTGTGACGCGGTGGCTAATGGGATCGTGCAGGCTGTCGGCGCGCTGGCCGAGCGCGGTACGCCGGTGACTAAGCCGATCGTGTGTCGCATCGACGGCAACAACGCCGTCGAGGGCAGGCGGATCCTCACCGAGTTCGATCATCCCCTCGTGGAAATGGTGGAAACCATGGACGATGCAGCCCGTCGCGTCGCGCAACTGGCCGGAGGTGCCGCATGACGATCTGGCTCGATGCCGACAGCCGCATCCTTGTGCAGGGCATGACCGGCTCAGAGGGCACCAAGCACACGCGTCGCATGGTGGCGAGTGGAGCCCAGGTCGTCGCAGGGGTCACTCCCGGCAAGGGCGGCCAGGAGGTCGATGGCATCCCGGTCTTCGGCGATGTCCGCGAAGCTATGGTCGCCACGGGCGCCAACGTCAGCGTCGTCTTTGTGCCTCCGCGCTTCGCCAAGGCGGCTGTCGAAGAGGCGGTCGATTCCGAGATCCCCCTGTGCGTGGTCATCACGGAGGGCATCCCTGTCCACGACACGGCGCAGTTCTTCCAGTACGCCGTCAACGCGGGATCGACGCGCATCATCGGTCCCAACTGCCCGGGCATTATCTCTCCGGGGGTCTCCAACGCGGGCATCATCCCCGCGGACATCACAGGCCCTGGCCCCATCGGTCTCGTGTCGAAGTCTGGCACGCTGACCTACCAAATGATGTACGAGCTCAACGACATCGGCTTCTCCACATGCGTCGGCATCGGCGGCGACCCGATCATCGGTACGACACACATCGACTGCCTGGCGGCCTTCGAGTCCGATCCGTCGACTGAGGCGATCGTCATGATCGGTGAGATCGGTGGTGACGCCGAAGAGCGTGCGGCAGCCTTCATCGCGGACAACGTCACCAAGCCCGTGGTCGGCTACGTCGCAGGCTTCACTGCGCCGGAGGGCAAGACCATGGGCCATGCGGGCGCGATCGTCTCCGGTTCATCCGGCACGGCTGCGGCCAAGAAGGAAGCCCTGGAGGCCGTTGGCGTCCGGGTGGGTCAGACCCCCAGTGAGACAGCTCGGCTCATGCGGGCGCTCCTGCGCGGTTGATGCCTGAGCGCCATCCCGCTGCGGATGGTGCTGTTGTGCCGCACGATGCCCGCGTGCCGTTACGGGGGCGAACCCGCCTTGACTGACACTCTTGTCCGGTGAGCCTCACCGCACGAACGGGCGCCCCCGTGGGGCAGGCGCCTACCGCACCGCTGCCCCTCGTGGTGGCCGGTGCCGCGGCAGGGGCCGCCGCGGCGGTGTTCAGCTATCTCGCCCTCGTGGTCGTCGCCCTCGCGGCGTGGATGTTCGACCCATCCGGCTCCCAGGAGTGGACCCAGATGCTCGAGGTGGCGTCCGGGGCCTGGCTCGCCGGGCTGGGCCAGGCGCCGACCGTGGCCGGCGTATCGCTCACGCTGCTCCCTCTGGGCTTCGCACTTCTCCCGCTCATTGCCGTGATCGCAGCCTCGCGCTGGGCTGCTGACGCCTCCGCCGTTGCCCGGCGGGGAGAAGCATTGGCTGTCGCACTCTCAGTGGGCGTGAGCTTCGCTGCCGTGAGCGCGATCATCGCGTCGATGAGTCGCAACCTCGGGATCTCACCGGCACGGACGGCTCTCGTGGCTGGCCTTGTGGCAGGTGCTCTCGCGTCGTTGGTCATCCTGCGTCAAGCGCGGCTGATCTCATTGGACGCGCTCCCCTTCCCTGCGCGTGACGGCCTGGCCGCCACCGGGGCTGCGCTCCTCAGTCTCGTGGTCGCTGCCAGCATGCTGCTTACCGTCGCCATCATCGGCAGCTTCGATGAGATGACCTCTCTGCTCGTCGAGTTGAATGCGGGGGTCTCAGGACTCCTCCTTCTGGCCGTCCTCACCCTGGGATACCTCCCCATAGCGGTGATGTGGTCGCTTGCTTACCTGCTCGGTCCAGGGGTCACCGTGTCGGTCGGCACGATTGTGTCGCCGTTTGTCGACACCTCCACCGCAGCTCTTCCGGGCTTCCCCCTTCTCGCCGCTCTGCCGGACCAGCCGCCTACGGGTGCGGTCCTGCTCCCTGTCCTTGCCGTGGCTGCGGGAGTTGTGGCGGGCTCGCTCCTGAGGCGACGTGGCCAGATCGGCCTGCGGGGATGCCTCGTCGCCGCCGGCTCCGCGATCGCCACGGGGGCGACCCTCGCGATGGCGGCCTGGCTCGCGTCAGGCTCCCTGGGCAACACCACCCTGCAGGGCCTCGGTCCTTCTTCCATTCCCGTCGCGCTTGCCGGCACCCTGCTGGTCGGCCTGGGATCCATTGCGGTCGCGGTGTGGCCAGCGAGGCGATCCGATGGCTAGCACCGTTCGGGTCCCGCGCCGCGCTGTTGCGCGCACGGCCAAGCCCGCATTCACCCTCGCCCCGATGTCTCGGCGTATCGCGGGTGCTGCGATCGACATGGTCGTGCTGGTTGCCGCCGCGGGCGTGGTGTCGTCGCTGCTCGAGAGCGTGACCGCAGGTATCACTCGCGTGCGCGTAGACGCCCAGTCCGGGGAGCGCACGGTCGATTCGGCGATTGCCCTTCCCGTCTGGCTCCCTCTGGCCGTTCTTGTTGTTCTCACCGCGCTTTACACGATCCCCCTGATGGCCTCCTGGGGACGCACGCTGGGCGGCTGGGCGGTGGGGATCCGGTGCGTGCGCGCTGACACGGGGGCCCGACCCGGCTGGGCCCTTGCGACGCGACGGTGGTTCGCGCTCTACGGCGCTGCGGGCCTGCTGGGGTTCGTGCCCGTCATCGGCCCCTTTGCATGGCTGGTCACCCTCGTCGTCGGACTATCCCCCCTGTGGGACAGCACCAGGCTTCTGCGCGGCTATGCCGATCATCTCGGCGATGACGTCGTCGTGATGGCACGTACCGGATCAACGCGGCGGCGGTAGGGTCGCGGCGTGCCCGCGCGCCTCGTCGTCCTCGTCTCCGGGGGCGGGACCAATCTCCAGGCGCTCATCGACGAGCCACAGGATTCCTTCGACATCGTGGGCGTCATCTCCGATCGATCCGACGCCGGTGGGCTCGATCGCGCAGCCGCGGCGGGGGTGTCCTCGTCCGTTGTCTCCCCAGGTGACTACCCCGATCGTGCAGCGTGGGATGCCGCTCTCGCATCGGCTGTCGCGGAATTCGACCCGGACTGGGTCGTGTGCGCCGGCTTCATGCGCATTCTGGGCGCATCGATGCTCGCCGCCTTCCCCTCGCGCATCGTCAACACCCACCCGGCGCTGCTCCCCGCATTCCCCGGCGCCCACGGCGTGCGCGACGCATTGGCCTACGGCGCGCGAGTGACGGGCTGCACCGTGCATCTGGTCGACTCCGGTGTCGATACCGGTCCGATCCTGGCCCAGGGGGTCGTGGACATCCTTGACGATGACGATGACCAATCTCTCCATGAGCGAATCAAGGTGGTCGAGCGAGCGCTCCTCGTGGATATCGTGTCCCGTCTGTGCGCGCTGGGCTGCACGGTCGACGGTAGGAAGGTGACCATCCCGTGAGCGCAGAGTCAGCCCGTCGACCCATCCGCCGCGCCCTCATCTCGGTGTACGACAAGACCGGCCTCCCCGGACTCGTGACAGCCCTCCACGAAGCCGGAGTCGAGATCGTGTCCACCGGTTCGACTGCGGCGCACATCGAGCAGGCGGGTGTGCCGGTCACCGCCGTCTCCGACCTCACCGGTTTCCCCGAGTGCCTCGATGGCCGCGTCAAGACACTGCACCCGCACGTGCACGCAGGGCTCCTTGCCGACATGCGTTTGCCTGAGCACGCGGCTCAGCTCGACGAACTTGGCATTGCGCCGTTCGAGCTCGTCGTCGTCAACCTCTATCCCTTCACGAGCACGGTGGCGTCAGGCGCCGATCCTGATGACTGCATCGAGCAGATCGACATCGGCGGACCCGCCATGGTCCGCGCATCGGCCAAGAACCATGCGAGCGTCGCTGTCGTGGTCGATCCAGACCACTACGCCGAAGTGATCGAGGCTGTGGGTTCAGGCGGATTCACCCTCGAGGAGCGCCAGCGGCTCGCCGCAGAGGCCTTCGCGCACACGGCCGCCTACGACGTAGCTGTAGCGACGTGGATGGGCAATGTCGTGGCGCCCGACGGCTCGGGGTTCCCGCGCTGGCTTGGCCAGGCATGGGAGCGGCAAGCCGTCCTTCGCTACGGAGAGAATCCCCATCAGTCGGCAGCTGTCTACGCCGCGGACTTCTCGCGTCCCGGCCTTGCTCGTGCGGAACAGTTGCACGGCAAGGAGATGTCCTACAACAACTACGTCGACGCCGATGCGGCATGGCGTGCCGCATATGACCACGGGCAGGCAGCCGTCGCCATCATCAAGCACGCAAATCCGTGCGGCATCGCGGTGGGTGCGGATATTGCCGACGCCTATGACAAGTCGTTCGCCACCGATCCGGTCTCGGCATTCGGGGGAGTGGTCGCGGCCAATCGTCCGGTGTCACGGGCCATGGCCGAGGCAATGGCTGACGTGTTCACGGAGGTCGTTGTCGCACCCGATTACGAGGAGGCGGCACTGGCCATCCTCACCGAGCGCAAGGGGCTGCGGATCTTGCGCGCCCAGGCGCGTCCCGAGCGTGGGTGGGCGGATCTGCGGCCCATCTCCGGCGGTGTCCTCCTGCAGGGGGCCGATGATCTGCGAGCAGACGGTGACGACCCCGCCACCTGGCGCCTGGTCGCAGGTGCGCCCGTCGATGCCGCGACGATGGAGGATCTTGCCTTCGCCTGGCGGTCAGTCCGCGCGCCGAAGTCCAACGCGATTCTGCTGGCCAAGGACGGTGCGGCCGTCGGCATCGGCATGGGACAGGTCAATCGCGTCGATGCCGCCCGCCTCGCCGTGGCGCGGGCGGGTGAGGATCGTGCCCGCGGCGCAGTAGCTGCTTCGGACGCGTTCTTCCCCTTCCCCGACGGACTAGAGGTGCTCCTCACCGCGGGGGTGCGTGCCATCGTCCAGCCGGGAGGGTCCGTGCGCGATGAGGAGGTCATCGCGGCAGCGGAGGCTGCCGGAGCGAGCATGTATCTCACTGCCACTCGCCACTTCTTCCATTGAGACGCATGATGGTCACCCGGATACGCACGTGACAGGGAGTCTGGGTGGTCACGCGCTTGTGGCTGCGGGCACCGCCCTCGCCGTGGGAGCACTGACGGCGCTGCAGTCGCGAGTCAACGGTGAGTTGGCCGATGTCACTGACAGCGGATTGCAGGCCGCGATCGTGAGCTTCGGCACGGGGTGGATCCTCCTCACGTTGATCCTCCTCGCGAGTCCGAGTGTTCGCCGCGGCCTCGCAAGCGTGAAGCAAGGACTCCGAGCCGGGTCCCTGCGCTGGTGGCAGGTGATCGGTGGACTGCTCGGTGGATTCTTTGTCGCCGTCCAGAGTGCCACCGTGCCGCTCATTGGCGTGGCCATCTTCACGGTCGCGGTGGTCGCGGGACAGGTCTCCAACAGCATCGTGGTGGACCGCCTTGGGCTGGGGCCCGCGGGGCGTCAGGCGATTACGCCGGCGCGTGTGGTCTCCGCGATCCTTGCGGTCGCAGCGGTTGTCGTTGCGGTGTCGGATCGCCTCGGAGGCGGTGTGGAGGGCTCGACGTTCGCTGTGGTCGCGGCCTTGATCGCGGGCCTTGTCATCGCGGTGCAGCAGGCGATCAATGGTCGCGTCGGGGCGGCAGCGCGCAACGCCTGGACGGCCGCCTGGCTCAACTTCACTCTGGGCACGGTGATGCTCGGCGTGGCGCTAGGACTTGCCTGGTCGCTCACCGACTTCGATCCCGGTGCCCTTCCTCCAGGACCCTGGTGGCTCTACATCGGCGGCACCATCGGAGTCCTCTTCATCGCGGCTGCTGCGTGGGTTGTCCAGCGCCTCGGCGTCCTGCTCTTCGCCCTCCTCACTATCGCGGGCCAGCTCACGGGTGCCGTGCTGCTCGACTGGCTGGCCCCGGCTGACGGCGTCACCTTCCACGTGACGCTCATCATCGGCGTCCTGCTGGCCGGTGTGGCGGTCGCCATCGGTGGCTTGTCGTCATGGGCCCCTCGGATGCGCGGCACGAGGAGTCACTAGATTCGACGTCATGACAGCGACAGTCCTCGATGGCAAGGCCACCGCGGCCGCAGTGAAGACGGACCTTGCCGTCCGCGTGGCAGCTCTGGGCGAGCGCGGGATCACCCCCGGTCTTGCCACGGTCCTGGTGGGTGACGATCCGGGCAGCCATGCCTACGTCGGTGGCAAGCACAAGGACTGTGCTGAGGTCGGCATCGCCTCCATCCGCGTCGACATGCCTGCGACCGCCACCCAGGCTGAGGTCGAGGATCAGGTGCGACGACTCAATGACGATCCGGCCGTGACCGGCTACATCGTCCAACTGCCGCTGCCCAAGGGACTCGACAGCAATCGGGTTCTCGAGATCATGGACCCGGCGAAGGATGCCGACGGTCTGCACCCGATGAATCTCGGTCGGCTCGTTCTCGGCGTCGAGGCACCCCTCCCTTGCACACCGCGGGGCATCGTCGAGTTGCTTCGTGCCTACGACGTCCCGATCGCGGGCGCAGAGGTGTGCATCGTGGGTCGCGGCATCACCGTGGGCAGGCCGCTGGGCCTTCTGCTCACTCGGCGGCAGGAGAACGCCACCGTGACCCTGTGCCACACCGGCACCAAGGACATGGCCAAGCACGTCGCAGCCGCTGACATCGTCGTGGCTGCCGCGGGTGTGCCGCATGTGATCAGCCCCGACATCATCAAGCCGGGGGCGGCCCTGGTCGACGTCGGCATCACGCGCACGGACGCTGGGCTGGTTGGTGACGTGGATCCAGCATGTGGCGAGGTCGCCGGCTGGATCGCCCCGATGCCCGGTGGCACCGGCCCGATGACACGGGCGATGCTCCTCGCCAACGTCGTCGAGGCGGCTGAGCGGTCGTAGGCTGCTCGCATGAGCGGCATGGCAGAGATCCACCAGCTCCGGCCGCGCCGGCGCCGCTGGTGGGCGCAGTGGCCTCTCACCGTCGTCCTGATCGGCGTCGTGGCCTCGCTTGCAGTGGTCGCCCTGGACCGCTTCCGCCTGGGCTCTCTCATGCTCGCTGCGAGCCTCGTCCTAGCCTTCGTCCTGCGCCTAATCCTCCCGGCAGACCGAGCCGGAATGCTCGCCGTGCGCTCCAAGAGGGTGGATCTCGTCGTCCTCGGCACGCTCGCCGCAGCGCTCGTTGTCTTCTCCCTGTGGGTGCCTCCCCCTGCGTGAGTGCCCACAGGTGCGGGGACTAGCGTGGGCCTCGTCTCAAGCTGAGGACCATCGAGGAGATAACCGTGTCCCGCACCCCCGTCAACGTCGCCGTCACCGGGGCCGCCGGCCAGATCGGCTACGCGCTGCTCTTCCGTATCGCCTCCGGACAGTTGCTCGGGCCTGATGTGCCTGTGCGGCTGCGCATGCTCGAGATCACGCCGGCCCTCAAGGCGGCCGAAGGCACGGCCATGGAGCTCGACGACTGCGCTTTCCCGCTGCTTGCGGGCATCGACATCACCGATGACCCGCGTGCGGCGTTCGATGGCATCAACGTCGCGCTCCTCGTGGGCGCGCGGCCCCGCGGGCCGGGCATGGAACGCCGCGATCTGCTTGAGGCCAACGGAGGCATCTTCAAGCCCCAGGGGGAGGCACTCAACGCCGGCGCGGCCGAAGACGTCCGGATCCTCGTGGTCGGCAATCCCGCCAACACCAACGCCCTGATCGCCCAGGCGCACGCTCCGGATATTCCTCGCGAGCGATTCACCGCCATGATGCGCCTCGACCACAATCGCGCCGTGACGCAGCTTGCCCAGCGGACCGGTGCACCGGTCACCGACGTGCACAGGGTGATCGTGTGGGGCAACCACTCGGCCTCGCAGTACCCCGACATCACTCACGCCACGGTCAAGGGCCAGCCCGCCACCGCGGTTGTCGACGATCAGGCGTGGGTGTCCGACGTCTTCATCCCCACCGTGGCCAAGCGCGGCGCGGCGATCATCGAAGCGCGCGGCGCTTCATCAGCTGCGTCGGCGGCCAACGCCGCTATCGATCACGTGCACGATTGGGTTCTGGGCACGCCCGACGGGGATTGGGTATCCGCCGGCGTCCCCTCCGATGGCTCGTACGGCATCCCCGAGGGGATCATCTCCGGATTCCCGTGCGTATCGCGCAATGGCTCGTGGGAGATCGTCCAGGGCTTGGAGATCGATGACTTCTCCCGCGCCCGCATCGACGCCTCCATCGCCGAGCTCCAGGAGGAGCGCGACGCTGTGGCCGCCCTCGGTCTCCTCTAGTCCCGCACCGCACATCACTCTCAGGAAAGAGCTTCATCGTGTCGAAGATCAAGGTGATCAATCCGGTCGTCGAGCTTGACGGCGACGAGATGACCCGCATCATCTGGCAGTTCATCAAGGACCAGTTGATCCTTCCCTACCTCGATGTCGACCTGCGTTACTACGACCTGGGCATCGAGCACCGGGATGCCACCGATGATCAGGTGACCATCGATGCTGCTCACGCCATCCTCGAATACGGCGTGGGCGTCAAGTGCGCGACGATCACTCCGGACGAGGCCCGTGTGGATGAGTTCGGCCTCAAGAAGATGTGGAAGTCGCCCAACGGCACGATCCGCAACATCCTCGGCGGCGTGATCTTCCGCGAGCCGATCATCATGTCCAACATTCCCCGGCTGGTGCCCACCTGGACCAAGCCGATCATCGTGGGACGCCATGCCTTCGGCGATCAGTACCGCGCCACCGACTTCAAGGTGCCCGGTCCCGGGACGCTCACCATGACCTTCACTCCCGCTGATGGCTCGGAGCCGATGGAATTCCAGATCTTCGAATTCCCCGATCCGGGTGTGGCCATGGGGATGTACAACCTCGACGATTCCATCCGCGACTTCGCCCGCGCATCCTTCCGCTACGGCTTGGCGCGCGAGTACCCCGTCTACATGTCGACGAAGAACACGATCCTCAAGGCGTACGACGGTCGATTCAAGGACATCTTCGCCGAGATCTTCGATGCGGAGTTCAAGGCAGAGTTCGATGCGGCTGGGCTCACCTACGAGCACCGGCTCATCGACGACATGGTGGCCAGCGCGCTGAAGTGGGAGGGCGGCTACGTCTGGGCCTGCAAGAACTACGACGGCGACGTGCAGTCCGACACCGTGGCCCAGGGCTTCGGATCGCTGGGCCTCATGACGAGCGTGCTCATGACACCGGATGGTCGCACCGTCGAGGCCGAGGCTGCGCATGGCACGGTGACGCGCCACTACCGGCAGCACCAGCGTGGCGAGGCCACCTCGACCAACCCCGTCGCATCGATCTTCGCCTGGACCCAGGGCTTGGCGCACCGCGGCAAGCTCGACGGCACCCCTGAGGTCTCGGCCTTCGCCCAGACGCTGGAGCGCGTCTGCATCGAGACCGTGGAGAGCGGTCAGATGACCAAGGACCTCGCGCTCCTCGTCGGCCCCGATCAGCCCTGGCTCACGACGCAGGACTTCCTCGCGGCCATCGACTCGAACCTCCAGAAGGCGATGGCCTGAGGTTTGGCGCGCGCCAAGGGTGTCGCCTTCGTCGCGATCACAGCCAACGTCAACGGAATTCGTGCTGCGGCCCGTCGTGGGGGGCTCGACTGGCTCGCCGACGCGAAGGCCGATGTCATCTGCCTCCAAGAGGTGCGGGCAACTCACGATCAGGTGCACGAGCAGCTCGTCGAGAGCCGTCTCTCCGGCATGCACGTGTCTCACAGTGCATCCGCGAGCTTGGGCCGCAATGGCGTCGCTGTCCTCAGCAGGGAGCAGCCCGTCGCGGTGCGGGAGGGCCTAGGCGAGCGGGAGTTCGCGCAGCAGGGCCGGTGGATCGAGGTCGACCTCGAGACTTCGCTTGGGCTGGTCACTGTCGTCTCGGCGTACGTGCACACGGGTGAGGCGGAGACACCCAAGCAGGACGAGAAGTTCCGCTTCCTCGATGCCATGGATCGCAGGCTTGCAGCACTTCGCCGGCGAGCATCGCGAGACAAGGGTCATGTGCTCGTAACGGGCGACTTCAATGTCGCGCACGCCGAGGTGGACATCAAGAACTGGAAGGGCAACCGAGACAAGGCCGGCTTCCTCCCCGGGGAACGCGCCTACCTCGATAGGTGGTTCGGCGCGCCAGGAAGCAAGCCGGGCCCGTGGTCTGACCTGGGGCGCACGCTCGGCGGCCCAGGTCCAGGCCCCTACACGTGGTGGTCGTGGCGTGGCCGCGGCTTCGACACCGACGGCGGGTGGCGCATCGACTATCAGATCGCTACGCCGGGCCTCGCTGCTCGTGCTCGTGAGGCTGTCGTGGGCAAAGCGCCCACGTATGCGGAGCGCTGGAGCGATCACGCACCGCTCACAGTCGTCTTCGGCTGACCACCCCGTATCCTCTACCGGGTGAGCCAAGTCTGGATCAACATCGCGTTGGTCCTCTTCTTCATCCTCCTGGGCAGCTTCTTCGCCGCCGCTGAGATCGCGCTTGTGTCCCTGCGCGAGAGCCAGGTGGAGCGCCTGTCCCAGCGTGGGCGCCGCGGCCGCACGCTGGCTTCACTCGTGAGCAATCCGAATCGGTTCCTCGCGGCTGTCCAGGTCGGTGTCACACTGGCGGGCTTCATCTCGGCCGGCTTCGGCGCCGCGCAGATCGCACCCGCCCTCGCGCCGGTCCTGGAGTCCTGGGGACTCTCCGCAGGATGGGCCTCCGCCCTTGCCTTCATCGGCGTCACCATCGTGATCGCCTACATCTCACTCGTCATCGGCGAACTCGTCCCCAAGCGCATCGCGCTCCAGCGGGCTGAGTCCACGGCCCTGGTCCTCGCAGGGCCCGTTGAATTGCTCGCGCGGATCACGCGGCCCTTCATCTGGCTCCTATCGATCTCGACCAATGCCCTCGTGCGACTGCTGGGCGGCAATCCCCATTCGGGCAAGGAGCAGATCTCGGGCGAAGAGTTGCGCGACATCGTCGCCGCGACCGAGGAACTCACGGCCGAGGAGCGCGCTCTCATCGACGATGTCTTCGATGCCGGAGACCGCGAACTCCGCGAGGTCATGCTGCCGCGAACGGAGGTTGCATTCCTGGATGCATCCACCCCGGTCAAGAAGGCCGTTCTCGAGGTCTCCGATGCCCCTCACTCGCGGTATCCCGTCATCCGTGGCTCGGCTGATGATGTCGTGGGCGTGGTCCACATCCGGGACCTACTCACCCCCGATGTCGATCGCCCCACTCGTCGCGTCGGTGATCTCGCGCGCGATACGGCGTTCTTCCCCGGCACCAAGCACGTCATCCCCGCGCTCACCGAAATGAGGAGACTGCGCCAGCACCTGGCGATCGTGGTCGATGAGTACGGCGGCACCGCGGGGATCGTCACCCTCGAGGACCTGGTGGAGGAGCTGGTCGGCGACATTCGCGACGAGTACGACACGGAGGCATCCGGTCCTCGCGCAGACGTGGACGGGCTTCTCAACCTGGAGGACTTCGTCGACGAGACGGGAGTGGAGTTGCCCGACGGCCCCTACGAGACGGTGGCCGGATTCGTCGTCTCGCAGCTGGGTCAACTGCCCACCCTCGGTGCCTTCGTCGAAGTGGACGGCCATCGCCTCACGGTCACCGAGCTCGACGGCCGCCGCGTAGCCCGTATCAGCGTCACGCCGTCGTCGGACGGCCCCGCCGGCCGACCCGCCACCGCCGGCGACGATGAGGCGCTGCCAGAATGACGCCATGCCGGAGATTCCCGTCCACGTCCCACCGCGCGTGCTCTCCGGTATCCAGCCGACCGCGGACTCCTTCCAGATCGGCAACTACCTGGGGGCCCTGCGTCGCTGGGTGAGCCTCCAGGAGACGCACGACGCCTTCTACTGCGTCGTGGACCAGCACGCCATCACCGTCGAGCATGACCCGCAGGTGCTTCGCCACCGCACTCTCCTGTCCTTCGCTCAGCTCCTCGCGGTGGGGCTCGATCCGACGCGCTCGACCGTGTTCATCCAAAGTCACGTCCCTGAGCACGCGCAGCTCGCCTGGATCCTCGAGTGCCTCACGGGCTTCGGTGAGGCCTCGCGCATGACCCAGTTCAAGGACAAGTCACAGCGGGAAGGTGCGGAGAGGGCCACAGTCGGCCTGTTCACCTACCCGGTGCTGCAAGCCGCCGACATCCTCATCTATCAAGCCTCCGGGGTGCCCGTGGGTGAGGATCAGCGCCAGCACCTCGAGCTCACCCGTGACCTGGCCCAGCGATTCAATGCGACGTACGGTCCCACCCTCGTCGTGCCCGAGCCTCTCATCGTCAAGGACACCGCCAAGGTCCTCGATCTCGCCGACCCCACGGCGAAGATGAGCAAGTCCGCGCCCACCGGGTGCGTCTTCTTGCTGGACGACCCCAAGGTAACGCGCAAGAAGATCATGTCGGCTGTCACCGACTCCGATCGAGACATTCGCTACGACCCCGAGGCCAAGCCGGGTATCTCCAACCTGCTCACTCTGCTCGGCGCCTTTGACGGACGCGGGGTCCACGACGTGGCCTCGTCCTACGAAGGGCGTGGCTACGGCGACCTCAAGAAGGATGTGGCCGAGGTTGTCGTCGACTTCTGCACCGCCTTCCGCGCCCAGGTGGATGAGCTCATGTCCGATCGCGCGGAGCTGAGCCGACTCGTCCGCCTCGGCGCTGATCGTGCCCGCGCCGCAGCCACCCCGACTCTCGCGGCTGTTTACGATCGCGTGGGCTTCGTGCCGTTGCCTACGCCATGATCACGGTCGGCGTCGTGATCGACGTTCCGGAGCCGCATGCGGACCGGATCCGCGACGCTCGGCGCTCATGGGGCGACCCTGAAGCGGAGTCCGTGCCCCCTCACGTGACTATCGTGGCCCCGGTGTCGGTGGACCCAGGAGAGATCCCGGTCCTGGAGGAGCATCTCGAGCGCGCCGTGGTGGGGTGTGCGCCGTTCCGCATGCGGCTGCGCGGCACGGGGACCTTCCGGCCGGTCAGCCCCGTGGTCTTCCTCGCGGTGGCCGAGGGCATCCCCGGATGCGAGGACCTCGAACGCCGCGTCCGCTGCGGGCCCTGGGCGGTGGACCTCCGGTTCCCGTACCACCCACACGTGACCGTCGCCTTCGACCTGGACGAGAAGGCCCTGGATGAGGCATTCGCCGCGTTATCCGACTTCGAGGCCGTCTTTACCGTCGAGACGATCCGGCTCTACGAGCTCGGTGATGCGGGGTGGCGGGCGCGCACGGCGTACCCGCTCGTGGGCTGAGCCGCGCCGTCAGTGGCGCGCGTAGTCGCGCTCGACCTCGTCGTGCTCCTCGGTGCGTGCTCGCCTTCCTCCGCCGCGTGGAGCTGGACCGCGAAGACTGCGCAGGCCGAGCACGATGAGGATCACACCCACGACCATCGCTCCGACGAGGGTCCACACCCAGCCCCAGTTCGGCGAGGTCGTCGCCCCGGCAGCAGCGGTTGTCTCCTCCGCACCTGCTGCGGTGCCGGCATCGGCTGCGGACTCCTCGACTGCGGGTGACGAGACCTCGGCGGAGCCGCTGCCTGCCGAGGTGGCTTCGACGGGATCTACGAGGTAGCCAACGGGCGTGACTGCGTCGATGTTGGCGAAGCCCCAGTCCAGGAGTGCGGAAGCGGAAGGATAGATCTCGCCGTCGATGTTGAGCATGGTCACCACGAGACTCGTGCCACCGCGTTCCGCGGCGCCGATATAGGTGCGGCCCGCCTCCGTCGTCCAGCCGGTCTTGACGCCGATAGCGCCCTCGTAGCCCTGGATGAACAGCGGGTTCTGCGTCGCGATGGGCATGGTCGGCCGCGGATCGCCGGGCTTGTCGGGCATGTAGCCGGGGAAATCCTCGATCACGCGAGTGTTGACGTATTCGAAGAAGTCGGGTCGGGAGAGGCCCTCGCGAGCGAAGAGTGCCAGGTCGTACGCCGAGCTCAGCTGTCCCTCGGCGGGTAGCCCACTGGGATTCATCGCAACCGTGTCGTAGGCCTGGAGGCGCTGGGCTTCCTCGTTCATCTGAGCGACGGTGAGCTCGAAGCCGCCATTGGCCTGAGCGAGCGCCGAGGCACAGTCGTTGCCACTTTGCATCATGAGGCAGAGGAAGAGTTCGCGGACGGTGTACGTCGCCTCCTCCACCAGGCCTACCCGGCTTCCCTCGACGGCGACATCGTCGTACGTCGTGGTGTAGACAAGTTCGGGATCCAGGCGAGAAGCGAGCGTGACCGCCGTGAGTGTCTTGAGGACCGAGGCGGGGGGTCGCTGCGCGTGGGGCGCCTTGGCGGCGAGGATCGCACCGCTCTCCAGATCGGCAAGCACCCAGGCGCTGACGGGGATCTCGGGCAAGGGATCAGCCGTGGGTCCCGGATCGACGATCACATCGCTGCCGGTGAGAAGCGGGCCCCCGATGGGCTCGGCGTAGGCGTGGGGGGCCGCCAGCAGTAGGGGCCCCGCGGCAAGGGCGGCAGCGACGGCGGCGAGTGAGCGGCGCATGGTCCGCCCAGACTAACTTCGGTGGCTGCCGGGATGCCTCATCAACGCGGCGTGGCGTGCCGTCAGACGCGGCGGAAGATGAGTGCGCGCTTGACCTGCTGAATGGCCTTGGTCACCTCGATACCGCGAGGGCAGGCATCCGTGCAGTTGAAGGTGGTGCGGCAGCGCCAGACGCCTTCCTTCTCGTTGAGGATCTCCAGGCGAGTCTCCGCAGCGGCGTCGCGCGAATCGAAGATGAATCGGTGGGCGGCGACGATGGCAGCCGGACCGAAGTACTCCCCGTCGGTCCAAAAGACCGGGCAGGAGGTCGTGCAGGCGGCGCAGAGGATGCACTTCGTGGTGTCGTCGAAGACCGCACGGTCCTCCGCGGACTGCAGGCGCTCCTTCGTCGGCTCGTGGCCCTCGGGGATGAGGAAGGGCTTCACCGCGCGGTAGGCGGCGAAGAAGGGCTCCATGTCGACGACGAGATCCTTCTCGAGGGGCAGTCCCTTGATCGCCTCCACGGTGACCTCGCCCGAGCCGAGGTCCTTGATGAGGGTCTTGCAGGCGAGCCGGTTGCGTCCGTTGATGCGCATCGCGTCGGATCCACAGACGCCGTGACCGCATGAGCGGCGGAAGGTGAGCGTGCCGTCCTGCTCGCCCTTGATCTTCATCAGCGCATCGAGCACGCGATCGGTGGGATACGCCGAGACGACGTACTCTTCCCAGTGCGGCTCCTCGTCGATCTCCGGAATGAAGCGCCGGATCTTGAAGGTGACGTCGCGCGGCTCGATGCGCTCGGGCGTTTCGGCAGTGGCGGTGGTCTCGAGGGTGGCAGTCATCAGTACTTGCGCTCCATTGGCTGGTAGCGGGTGACGATGACGGGCTTGTAGTCGACGCGAACCGCCGACTCGTCGCCCGCCCCCGGGATGCGGTAGGCCATGGTGTGGCGCATGTAGTTGACGTCATCGCGGTTGGGGTAGTCCTCGCGCGCGTGTCCGCCACGCGACTCCTTGCGCTCCAATGCGCCGACGACGGTCACCTCGGCCAGGTCGAGGAGGAAGCCCAGCTCGATGGCCTCGAGGAGGTCGGTGTTGTAGCGCGCACCCTTATCCTGAACGGCGATGTGGCGGTATCGCCGACGCAGTTCATGGATGTCGGTAAGGGCCTGCTTGAGCGTCGCCTCGGTGCGGTAGACCTGCGCATTGAGGTCCATCGTCTGCTGTAGGTCTCGGCGGATGGCCGCCACGCGCTCGCCGCCCGAGCCCGAGCGCAGACCCTCGACGAGAGAGATGGTGTACGCCGCCGGGTCCTCGGGCAGTGGCACGAAGTCGTGTGAGTTGGCGAACTCGGCCGCAACGATGCCGGCGCGACGGCCGAAGACGTTGATGTCGAGGAGGGAATTGGTGCCGAGACGATTGGCGCCGTGGACGGACACGCAGGCCACCTCGCCCGCGGCGTAGAGACCAGGCACGACCGTGTCGTTGTCGGAGAGGACCTCGGTCTCGACGTTGGTGGGCATGCCGCCCATGGCGTAGTGGGCCGTGGGGAAGACCGGCACGAGCTCCGTGACGGGATCGACGCCGAGGTAGGTGCGGGCGAACTCGGTGATGTCGGGCAGCT
>JBMOIL010000002.1:0-39223 GCA_049317345.1 Candidatus Nanopelagicales bacterium | reverse complement strand
GCTACCTGCTCATCCTCCTGGTGGGCGGTCGATTCCCCTGGTCCATCCTCATCGCCAACCTCGCCGGTTCCTTCGTGCTGGGGGTGCTCCTGGTCTCAGCCAGTCCCGGTCTGCTGCTCTTCCTCGGCGTTGGCTTCTGCGGTGCGCTGACGACCTTCTCCTCCTTTGCGCTCGACACGCTCGTCCTCGTGCGCGAAGGCCGACGTGCCGCATCGCTCACGAACGTCGTCGTATCTGTCGCAGGCAGCCTGGGGGCGATCCTCGCCGGCCTCACGCTCGCGCGCGCACTCGGTCTCTAGTACGACGAGCAGCGAATGACACCGGCCGGTGTCACGATCACCTGCACCCGCTGATCGTGCGCGTCGGTGGGAAGTGCATCCACGACGTCGGTGTCACCGGCGATGGCCACGACGGGTGGGCGCGCCTCGGCCAGGCCCGCGAGCACTCGGTCGTAGTAGCCACCCCCCTTGCCCAACCGATCCCCGGCTTGCGTGACGGCGAGTGCAGGCACGAGCAGTGCACGCACGGGCAGGAGATCCACGGAGGCGCCCACGGGTTCGTCGATCCCCATGGTGGACACGGCGGTGTCGGGACCGTCGACAACCCAGTGCAGGTCATCGCCGTCCACTCGCGGCAGCAGCACCTCGAAGCCCGCGTCAGCGAGGAGCCTGCGCATCGTGCCGGTGTCCGGCTCGGTGCCGTAGGACGCGTAGCACGTGACCCGACGCGGCCCGGGCAGTTCCTCGAGCAGGGCCAGGGCCACTTGGGCGAGGGCCTCCGGGTCGGGGCGCTCCGTGGATCGGCGCCGGGCCCGGGCCTGCGCCCTCGCGGCCGCCTTGGCAGCCGATGAGTCGGTGTCGGGGGTGCTCACCCGGGCATTCTCCTAGGGTGTGCCTATGCGCGTGACAACGGCGGTCATCCCTGCGGCCGGCCTCGGCACGCGATTCCTCCCCGCGACCAAGGCAACTCCCAAGGAGATGCTCCCCGTCGTGGACAAGCCTGCGATCCAGTACGTCGTCGAAGAGGCTGTCGCGGCCGGCCTCGACGACGTCCTCTTTGTGACGGGACGGAGCAAGCGCCCGCTCGAGGATCACTTCGATCGCAATCTGGAGTTGGAGTCGGCGCTCGTGGCCAAGGGCGACACCGCACGCTTGCGCAGCGTTACCGAGTCCAACGACCTCGCCCGCATCCACTACGTGCGACAGGGCGACGCGCTGGGCCTCGGCCATGCGGTGCTCATGGCGGAGCGGCATGTCGGAGACCGGCCCTTTGCCGTCCTCTTGGGCGATGACCTCATCGATCCGCGCGATGCCGTGCTTGAGCGGATGATCGCCGTGCGTGACGAGCTCGGCGGCTCGGTGCTCTGCCTGATGGAGGTCCCGCGCGACCAGATCTCGCTCTACGGATGCGCCGCTGTCGCCCCGACCTCTTCCGACGACGTCGTCAACGTCACCGATCTGGTGGAGAAGCCGGATGCGGCTGCTGCTCCAAGCACCCTGGCGGTCATCGGTCGCTACATCCTCGACCCCGAGGTCTTCTCTGTGCTCGCGCGCACGCAGCCGGGCCGCGGCGGGGAGATCCAACTCACCGATGCCCTTCGCGAGCTTGCCCTCGCCGGGCGCGTGCACGGCGTGCTCTTCACAGGACGCCGCTACGACACCGGCGACCGGCTCTCCTACCTCCAGGCCGTGATCCGCCTGGCCCTTGAGCGTGACGATCTCGGCCCCGCCCTGCGCGCCTGGCTGCCCCGTGCGCTCGAAGGCGAGGCGTGACATGAGGTCGGTCGAGGAGCATCAGGTCATCGTCCTCGGCGGTGCCCAGGCGCTCCCGGCGCAGCAGGTACCCCTGCTCGAGGCCGACGGCCTCGTGCTTGCTGACTCGGTGACGGCGAGTTGGCCGCTGCCCTCCTTCGACAACAGTTCTATGGACGGCTACGCCGTACGCGTGAGCGATGTCTCCGGTGCCTCCGACGAAAGCGCCATCCGTCTTCCCGTGCGCGGCGACATCGCCGCCGGTCAGGAGGCGGCGGAGCGGCTCGATCCGGGCACAGCCGTGCGCATCATGACGGGTGCGCCTATCCCGGAGGGGACGGACGCTGTCGTGCCCGTGGAGTGGACAGATGGGGCCACCGACGAGGTGACGATCACGCGTGCACCCGATCTCGGTGCCCACATTCGGCGTCGCGGTGAGGACGTGGCGGCGGGGGAGGTCGTCCTCGAACCCGGTACGCCGATCAATGCGCGGGTGATCGCGATGCTCGCTGCCGTGGGTCTCGCCACGATCCCGGTCCACCGTCGTCCGCGCGTGAGCGTCATCTCCACCGGTGACGAGCTCGTGGACCCGGGAGTGGAGCCCGGCCCCGGTCAGATCGTGGACTCCAACAGCTACATGCTGACGGCGGCGGTGCGTGAGGCCGGTGCCGAGGCCGTGCGCGTGGGCCCGGTGCGAGATGACGAGGACGAGTTGGAGCGCATGCTCCTCCAGGAGGCTGCGCGCAGCGATCTCATCATCACGTCTGGGGGTGTGAGCATGGGTGCCTACGACACCGTCAAGGCGGTCCTCACGCGGCTGGGCGGTGTCGAATTCGTGAAGGTCGCGATGCAGCCCGGAATGCCGCAGGGGGCGGGCGTGGTGGGATCCACACCCATCGTCACGCTGCCGGGCAATCCCGTCAGTTCCTTTGTGTCCTTCGAGGCGTTCGTCAGACCGCTCATTCGGAGGATGCTCGGCCATCCGGATCTCCAGCGCCCTCGGCTGCATGCGATCTGTGCGCGTGAGTTCACGTCCCCGAATGGCAAGACGCAGTTTGCGCGTGTGCGCCTGCAGACGCTCGACGGCCTGCTTATGGCAGAGCCCGAGGGCGGTCAGGGGTCGCACATCATCGGCGGCCTCTCGCGAGCGGATGGATTGGCGATCGTGCCCGAGCAGGTCTCGCGTGTGGCCCAGGGTGATGAACTCATGGTCATGGATCTGCGAGGAGGCGGCTGATGAGTAGCGAGTTCACGCACCTGGACTCCCGCGGTGCCGCCCGCATGGTGGACGTCAGCGGGAAGGACATCACCGTGCGCACCGCCACCGCATCGGGCCGGGTGACCGTGTCCACCGAGGTTGTCGCCCTCCTGCGCGGAGAGGGCGTGCCCAAGGGGGATGCACTCGCCGTCGCGAGGATCGCGGGAATCCAGGCTGCCAAGCGCACCCCGGATCTCGTGCCCCTGTGCCACCCGCTCGCCATCCACGGCGTCGAGGTGGACCTCCAGGTTGAAGACGGAGGCGTAGCCATCGTCGCGACCGTGCGCACCGCGGATCGCACGGGCGTGGAGATGGAGGCCCTCACGTGCGTCTCCGTGGCAGCGCTCGCGCTCGTCGACATGGTGAAGGCGGTGGATCCTGCCGCGGTCATCACCGACATCCGCCTCGATGAGAAGTCGGGCGGCAAGCGCGGCCACTGGGTGCGACCGGAATGAGTCACGGCTGGCCCGCTCGACTGCGCGAAGGACGCATCGAGTTGCGACCGCTCCGACTGCGTGACGCGACCGCCTGGCGTGAAGTCCGCACGCGCAATGCCCGTTGGCTGCGTCCGTGGGAGGCGACTCTCCCGCTCGCCGAGCATGACGCTCCCGCGACGTACGGTGCGATGGTGCGACGACTGCGCGCCGAGGCGCGCGAGGGACGGGGCCTTCCTTTTGCGCTTATTGTCGATGGGTCCTTCGCCGGCCAGGTGACGGTCGGCGGCATCGCCCGCGGATCGCTGCTCAGTGCTTACATCGGCTACTGGATCGATCAGCGTGCCGCGGGGCGCGGCATCATGCCCACCGCCGTGGCGATGGCCACCGACCACTGCTTCCGCGAGGTCGGGCTGCATCGGGTCGAGATCAACATCCGTCCCGAGAACGCCGCTTCGCTGCGGGTGGTGCAGAAGCTGGGCTTCCGCGAAGAGGGTCTGCGCGAGCGCTATCTCCACATCGACGGTGACTGGCGAGACCACCTCACCTTCGCCCTGTGCGCGGATGACGTCCCCGAAGGCGTGCTCGGCCGGTGGTTGTCCTCGCGAGTCAGTCCCGGGGCCTAGCGCGACACGGGGGCTGCCGAGCGGCGAGGTCCCCCATTCCAGGGGCCGGGACACCTAACGTTCATTGATGTGACGGGTTTGATCTATGTGGCGATCGTCGCCCTGTGGGCTGCCGTCCTCATCCCGATGTGGCTACGCCGCCACGATGACGACCAGGCGAGGCGCATCGAGCGTCACCGGGTCGCGATGGGCACCCTTGCGCGCATCGCGGATGACGCTGATGTCGCCCAGGGCGCAGCGGCGCGACGTCGCCGCATCATCGTGGCTGCCACTGCCACTGTGGGCGCCCTGGCCACCACCGGCTGGGTCGCGGGACTCCTGCCCGGCATCATCACCATCCTCCTGTGGCTCCCCCTGCTCGCCTACCTTCCCGTTGCCGTGCTTGCCGAGCGTCGTTCAGCGCGTGTGTCCGCGGAGCGCGCTCTCGATGAGCGGCGTCGCGCGCGGCGTGCCGAGCGATCCGATCGATCTGCTCGCGACATTCCCGCGCACACGCAGGCGGAGGTGCCGATAGCGCGCGCTCGCGTGTCGCCTCCCGCATGGGAAGAGGTCTTCGACCAGACCGCGTGACGCGCAACCCGCTGGTGTAGTGTCACGCCCTGTCCGAGGGCGACCTCGGCCGACGGGGCCTCGGCCCCCCGGGGCTGTAGCGCAGTCCGGTAGCGCACCTCGTTCGCATCGAGGGGGTCAGGGGTTCAAATCCCCTCAGCTCCACACACCGTTGAATCGCCCTTCGGGGCCCTCGTTCCCGAGGCGCTTCCTGGGAATTTCCGCAGCGCCGCGTGCCGCGCCGTGTCGATCACCGCGACTCCCGCCCGCCGCCGCCCTAACGTGTGGGGGCGAAGGAGGAGTCATGTCCGGAAAGTCCCTCTCGGTCGGTGTGGTCGCAGCCGCGCTCATGGCCGGCGGCGTGCTCGCTGCGGTGCCTGCTCGCGCGGAGGGACCTGTCGCGGCATGTCACTGGATCGATCGCGAGTTCTCTGCCACCTACACGTGCGAGGAGCCGGTCGAGGTCGTCGAGTCGCTCTCGATCGTCGAATGCTGGAAGTACCCGGCACCGACACGCACCTACGTCCGACAGAAGACCGACGCTGGGTGGGTGGCCAATCCCCAGATCACCGTCAACGTGCGCGGGAGCAAGGGATGTTCCGATTCCTATCCCTACCGGACTGTGGTCACCGTCCCCGGCGCATTGCTCGCCGAGATGGCTCCCACCCGGCTGCGGCTGACGATGCCTCGCGGTGATGTCGTGCTGCCCGATGGGACGACCCGCACCCTCGGCAAGACGGTGGTGACGTACGGCGCGTGCCTCATGCCGGAGAACGCGGGCGACTGGTGCCCGGAGCGCTGAGGGATCAGACCCAGGTGGGCATCCACATGCGCCAGGTCCACTGCTCGTAGGGGAGGACCTCCGCGGTCCAGATCGGATAGAACCACCACGTCGCGATCACGATCAAGACGAGGATGCTCGCTGCCACCCAGGTGCCCACGCGGCGGCGATCGCGACTCGCGTCGGGCGGGCCGATGAGTGCTCCGATCATCATGGCCAACGCCATCGCGAGGTAGGGCAGGAAGACGACGGAGTAGAACGAGAAGATGGTCCGGTCGAGGTAGAGCAGCCACGGCACCCAGCCCGCGAGCACCGCCAGGAGGACCGCTCCGGCCCGCCAGTCCCTGCGCGTGATCCAACGCCACACGAGGTAGAGCAGCGCGATGGAGCCGATCCACCAGATGAGCGGATTGCCGACCGCGAGGACTTCTGCGGCGCAGGACTCCGCGGCGCATCCCGACTCGCCGTTCTGCAGGCTCGACCAGTAGAACGACGTCGGTCTGGTCTGGACGAACCAACTCAGCGGGTTCGACTGGTAGGAGTGATCGCCTGTCAGTCCGACATGGAACTGCCATGCCTCCGCGTGGTAGTGCCACAGCGATCTCAGCGCTGCCGGGATCACCGACGGTGTGCCGTCTGCCCACTGCCGACCCCACCCCCCGTCGGTGAGGAGCCATCCGGACCATGTGGCGACGTAGGTCACGGCAGCCGTGCCCACCATGGCGATGAAGGCGATGGGGGCGCTGCGTATCAGGGTCACGGTCCACGGCTGAACCACGCCCAGGCGGCGACGCAGGGATATGTCCCAGAAGACGGTGAGCAGGCCGAAGGCAGCGAGGTACCACAACCCGGACCACTTGACCGCAATGCCGAGCCCCAGTGCGAGGCCCGCGGCCCAGCGCCACGGGCGGGCACCGAGTGCGGGACCCCATGGGCCTTCGCGTCCGGGTGGATGGGCGGTGAGTCTTCGTCGCACTTGATCGCGGTCCAGGAGCAGGCAGCCGAAGGCTGCGAGCACCGTGAAGGACAGCACCATGTCGAGAACTGCGGTGCGGCTCGTCACGAGGTGCATCCCGTCGAGGGCGACGAGCAGTCCTGTCACGGTGCCGATGAGGTTCGACCGTGTGAGCCTGCGTGCGATGCGCGCGGCCATGAGGATCGACAGGGTGCCCAGCACAGCGACGGCGAAGCGCCACCCGAAGGGTGTGACGCCGAAGAGCCACTCGCCTCCCGCAATCACCCACTTGCCGAACGGCGGGTGCACGACGAAGGACGGATCGTCCTTGAAGACCTCGATCGTCCGCCAGTTGCCATCCGAGGCGAGGATCAGCTCGTTGGCGCTGTCGTCGAACTGCTGCTCGTAGCCGTAGCGCAGCAGAGCGAGCGCGTCCTTCGCGTAGTAGACCTCGTCGAAGGCGAAGGCATCGGGGCGGCCGAGGTTGACGAATCGCAGGAGCCCGCCGACGACCATCGCCGCCACGGGCCCTGCCCACCCGAGCCAGCCGCCCGCGGGGAGCGGCGGGAAGAGGCTCGCGGCCGTGGTGGCAACAGAGTCGCTATCGCTGCCCGGCGGAGAGCTCTCCGCGTCGGGAGCGATGGGCGTTGCCACCGCCCCATGTTAGGCACGCCTCAGGGCGGAGTCGTAGGGACTGCGAGGATGGTCGTGTGACCGGGCCCGCCATCCTCATGATCGCGGCTACCCCCCTCGGCAACGTCGGTGACGCGAGCGCGCGCCTCAGGGACGCCCTGGCATCGGTGGATGTCATCGCCGCAGAGGACACGCGCCGGTTGCATCGTCTCGCTCGCGACCTCGGCGTGACCATCTCTGCAGAGGTGATCGCCCTTCACGACTCCGTAGAGGGAGGACGAGCGAAGAAGCTCGTCGATCGTCTCCAGCATGGGGAGCGCGTCCTGGTCGTGAGCGATGCGGGGATGCCCCTCGTGAGCGACCCCGGCTATCGCCTCGTGCGTGCGTGCCTGGATGCAGGCGTCGAGGTCACGGTGCTGCCGGGGCCGAGTGCCGTGCTTGCCGCGCTCGCCGTGTCGGGGCTGCCGGTGGATCGCTTCTGCTTCGAAGGCTTCCTGCCGCGCAAGCCGGGGGAGCGACGTCGGCGCATCGAAGAACTCATCGACGAGCGGCGCACCATGATCTTCTTCGAAGCACCCCACCGACTGGCGGAGGCGATGTCGGCACTGGTCGAGGGATTCGGCACGGAGCGACCCGCTGCCATCTGCCGTGAGTTGACCAAGACCTATGAGGAGGTACGTCGCGGCAGCCTCGGCGAGTTGCGCGATGGTCTCGGTGAGGTGCGTGGCGAGATCACGCTCGTCGTCGGAGGCGCTGAGTCCCCAGGTCGCAGCGGGGATCCGCAGTCCTGGGCCGCAGAGGTCGCGGACAGGGAGTCCCAGGGTGTGGATCGCCGCACCGCGATCGCATCGGTGGCCCGCCACCGCGGCGTATCCCGGCGTGATGTCTATGACGCGGTGGTCCAAGCCAAGAGCAGCAACCAGCAGTTCGGAAAGTAGGATCGCTCCTCATGGCCGCCTATTACGTCACGACGCCGATCTACTACGTCAATGACGCTCCCCACATCGGCCATGCCTACACGACGACGGCAGGGGATGTGCTCACGCGCTGGCGCCGACAGCGCGGCGACGAGGTGTGGTACCTCACCGGTGTCGATGAGCACGGCACAAAGGTGCAGCGCGCCGCCGAGGCCGGTGGAGTCAGCCCCCAGCAGTGGGTGGATCGGCTCGTCGAGGAGTCCTGGCGACCCGTGCTGGCCACCATCGATGCGGCGAACGACGACTTCATAAGGACGACCGAGCCGCGGCACAAGGAGCGCGTGCAGCTCTTCTGGGAGACGGTGCGTGACAACGGCTACGTCTACGAAGCCGACTACGAGGGTCCCTACTGCGTGGGATGCGAGGAGTTCAAGCTGGCGGGTGACCTTGTCTCAGGTCCCGAGGGCGACGAGCTCTGCCCCGTCCATCAGCGCCCTGTGGAGATGCTCAAGGAGACCAACTGGTTCTTCCGGCTCTCGGCGTTCACGGACGCGTTGATCGCGCACTACGAGGCAGATCCCTCCGCCGTCGAGCCGCAGAGTGCCTACAACGAGGTGATGTCGTTCCTGCGCCAGGGCCTGGTCGACATCTCGATGTCCCGGAGCAGTGTCTCCTGGGGCATCGGACTGCCCTGGGACGAGCGCCAGGTCGTCTACGTCTGGTTCGACGCCCTCCTCAACTACGCCACCGCAGTCGGGTACGGCGCTCCGGAAGGCACCGCTGAGGCCGAGCTCTTCGCGCGGACCTGGCCGGCTGACGTGCACCTCGTCGGCAAGGACATCCTGCGCTTCCACGCTGTCTACTGGCCCGCCATGCTCATGGCCGCCGGACTGCCGCTGCCGCGCAAGGTCTTCGCCCACGGCTGGCTCCTCGTCGGCGGCGAGAAGATGAGCAAGACGAGACTCACGGGCATCGCTCCCGAGCAGATCGTCGACCACTTCGGCTCCGATGCCTTCCGCTACTACTTCATGCGCGCCATCCAGTTCGGCCAGGACGGGTCTTTCTCCTGGGAGGACATGTCGGCCCGCTACACCGCCGAGCTGGCCAATGGCCTGGGCAACCTGGCGTCGAGGGCGACGGCCATGGTGCAGCGCTATCGCGGGGGGGTGCTCCCCGCTTCGGGGGAGTCCACGCCTGCCGAAGATCGCCTGCGTGCTCTCCTCGCCCAGGTCGTCGCCGATGCCGATGCGGCCGTATGCGCCCTGGACTTCGCCTCGGGCATCACGTCCGTGCGGAGTTTCATCGATGCCGTCAATCTCTACGTCACCGAGCAGGAGCCGTGGGTCGTCGCCAAGGACGAGGCGCTCGGCACGCGACTCGACACGATTCTCTACACCGTCTGCGAGTCCCTTCGCGCGATTGCAACCCTCTACAACCCGGTGATGCCCAAGTCCATGGGACTGCTCTGGGAGCAAATCGGGGCAGCCGCCACCCTCGGGCCGATCGCGGAGCAGCGCATCGACCGCGTCGCCGAGTGGGGCCAGCTCCCCGCCGGCGCGGGCGTGTCGAAGGGTGCCGTGCTCTTCCCCCGACTGGAGGAGGAGCCCGCGTGAGGGAGAGGCCCGGTCCCACCGAGCCCTTGCCCCGCCCGGTCGTCGACACCCACTGCCACCTCGACGTCGTCGATCGCGAGCTCGGCGACTCACCGGCACCCGATGCCGCCCTCGCCATGGCACGTGAGGCCGGCATCACCCGCATCGTCCAGGTGGGATGCGATGTCGCATCGTCGGAATGGGCGGTGGAGACGGCTCGCGCGACCCCGGAGGTCGTCGCCGCCGTCGCCCTGCATCCCAACGATGTGCCTCGGATCGTCGCGCGGCAGGGGCGTGAAGGCCTCGATCGCGCCCTCGGGCGAATCGAGGAACTCGCGACCGACCCGGCAGTCCGAGCGGTCGGTGAGACGGGCCTTGACTACTACCGCACCCGCGAGGCTGCAGATCAGGCACTGCAGCATGAGTCGTTCCGCAGGCACATCCATATCGCCAAGCGACTCGATCGCACGCTTGTCATCCATGACCGTGAGGCGCACGCGGACATCCTGCGCATCCTCGAGGAGGAGGGTGCACCGGATCGTGTCGTCTTCCACTGCTTCTCGGGCGACGCGGAGATGGCGCGATACTGCGCGGAGCACGGCTGGTACTGCTCCTTCGCAGGGGTGATCACGTACAAGAACGCGAGTGAGCTGAGGGATGCCCTCCGCGTGCTGCCGCGCGACCGCGTGTTGGTCGAGACGGATGCGCCCTATCTCACTCCGGTGCCGCATCGGGGGGCGGTCAACGCGTCCTACCTCGTGCCGCTCACCGTGCGTGCGATGGCGGATACGCGCGGGGAGCCGCTCGAACAGGTGTGCTCCGACCTGTGGGACAACGCCATGCGCGCCTTCGGCGAGTGGTAGACGTGTCGGGCCAGCCCGACAGCCTGCTCGGCGCGGGCGAGGTGCGCAGCATCGCCGATCGGTGGGGGATCCGCCCCACCAAGCAGTGGGGCCAGAACTTCGTCGTCGATGCCAACACCGTTCGCCGGATCGTCCGCCTCGCGGGTGTGAGCAACGACGATGTCGTGCTCGAGGTCGGCCCCGGTCTGGGCAGTCTCACCCTTGGTCTTCTCGCGGCGGGGACTCACGTGGTCGCGGTGGAGATCGACCCTGTCCTGGCCGAGGCGCTGCCCGACACGGTGGCGCGACTGCAACCCGACCGGCTCGCCCACCTGCAGGTGATTTGTGCCGACGCCCTGCGCATCGACGTGCTCCCGATGCCTCCGGACGCCCTCGTGGCTAACCTGCCCTATAACGTCGCCGTCCCTGTCGTCCTGCACCTGCTCGAAGCCTTTGGCTCGCTGCGCAGCGGACTCGTCATGGTGCAGTCCGAGGTGGCGGATCGCCTGGTGGCTCCGCCCGGCAGTCGGACCTACGGCGTGCCGTCGGTGAAGCTCGCCTGGTTCGCGCGTGCGGAGCGCGCCGGAGCTGTGCCCGCGAGCGTGTTCTGGCCCATGCCTCGGGTCGAGTCGGGGTTGGTGGCCTTCACGCGCCACGAGCCACCGCCCTCGACGGCGTCGCGCCAGGAGGTCTTCGCGGTGATCGATGCGGCGTTCGCGCAGAGGCGCAAGACGCTGCGCGCAGCACTTGCCGGATGGGCAGGATCTGCGGCCGCGGCCGAAGGCATTCTCGTGGCCGCGGGGGTGGATCCCGGGGCGCGAGGCGAGAGCCTCGATGTCGCTGCCTTCGCGCGCATCGCGAGCGCGCGCGCCCTGATCTGAGGGTGCCCCCGACCCACTACTGTCGGGATGTGGTCACCGTCCGTGCGGTCGCGCCCGCGAAGATCAATCTCAGCCTGCGCGTGCGCTCCCTGCGACCTGACGGCTACCACGAGATCGCCACCATCTTCCACGCTGTGTCGCTCACCGATGAGGTGACGGTGAGCACGGGGCCAATGGGCTCGGGTCGTGTCGTCGAGACGACTGGGGAGCCCGCGACATCCGTGCCGGGCGGTGATGGCAACATCGCGGCCCAGGCGGCCCTCGCACTCGCGCGGCGTGCTGGCATGGCCGCTCCGGATGTGGCGATCGGCATCGCCAAGTCCATCCCCGTGGCCGCGGGCATGGCGGGGGGAAGCGCTGACGCCGCGGCGACACTGGTCGCACTACGACGTCTCTGGGGCCTCAGCCTCGCCGACGCGGTGCTTGCCGAGATCGCCGCGGAGCTGGGCTCGGACGTTCCGTTCTCACTCATGGGCGGCACAGCGCGCGGTACCGGCCGTGGTGAGATGCTCACACCGGTGCTCACCCAGGCGGAGTTGCACTGGGTCGTGGCCCTCAGCGACGCGGAGTTGTCGACACCCCGCGTCTACGCCGAGTGGGACCGGCTTCTCGGCGAGGGGAAGGTCCAGCTGGTGGAGGATCCCGATGCTCTCGACGTGCCGCTGCTCAGCGCCCTGCGCCAGGGAGACGCCACTGTCATTGCGGCCCACCTGGTCAACGACCTGCAGCCCGCAGCCCTCGCGCTTCGGCCATCCTTACGCGGCGTCCTCGACGCAGGCATCGAGCTCGGCGCACTGGTGGGCATGGTCTCCGGGAGCGGACCCACATGCGTCTTCCTCGCCGATGGCCGCGAAGCGGCCATCGCCCTGGCCGCGGAGATGGCCGGGACCGGGCTGGTCCGGGGAGTCCGTCACGCTGCCGGTCCGGTGCCGGGCGCGCGCGTCGTCGCCTAAGGTCAGGGCCGCGCTGAGCGGGGCTTCGCCTCGAGATGTGCCAGGCCATTCCACGCGAGGTTGACGAGGTGGGAGACGACCTCATCCTTGCGCGGCTTGCGCACGTCGAGCCACCACTGACCTGTGAGCGCCGTCATACCGACGAGCATCTGGGAGTACATCGGAGCGAGTCGCGTGGGGAAGCCGTGCGCCTTGAACTGATCGGCCAGCAGGTGCTCGACCTGGCCCGCGACGTCGACGATGAGACTTGCGAAGGAGCCCGTCTGCTGGGACACGGGCGAGTCACGGACGAGGATGCGGAAGCCGTCGGGCTGCGCATCGATGTAGTCGAAGAGGGCCATGCCGGCCTGCTCGAGGAGCTGGCGCGGATGGGTCCCCTGCAGAGCGCCGCTGATCGTCGACAGCAGGTGATTCATCTCGCGATCCACGACGACGGCGTAGAGACCCTCCTTGCCACCAAAATGCTCGTAGACGACGGGCTTCGAGACCCCTGCGGTGGAGGCGATCTCCTCGACCGTCACTGCCTCGAAGCCCTTGTCGGCGAAGAGGGTGCGACCGACGTCGATGAGTTGCTCGCGTCGTTCCCGGCCGGTCATGCGCATGGCTTATCGTCCCTGATCCGGGCCTAGGGGGTGGCTTCCGCGCCAGGCTCGTCAGCGGGGGACCAGCCTCGGATGCGTCGCTGCAGGGCCGGATCCTTCAGCTTGGCCGCCAGACGGGCAGGGTTGGGCCAGCGGACGTCGCGAGCCAGGCGCATCCGCTCCATTGCGCGAATAACTCCGGCACTGATGTCGACCTGGCCGCGCAGCACCCCGTGGCGCGCCGCGGTGGGCTCGGCGTGATGCAGGTTGTGCCAGGACTCACCCAGCGAGGGCAGTGCCAGCCACCGGTTGTTGGTCGCCATATCGCGGGTGCGGAAGGGTCTCTGTCCGAAGACATGGCAGATGGAGTTGATCGACCACGTTACGTGGTGCACGAGGGCGATGCGCACGAGGCCGGCCCAGAAGAGCGCGGTGAGCGCGCCCTGCCAGGACCAGGTGAGGAGGCCGCCGAGGATGGCGGGAAGCAGGATTGTCGAGAGGACGATCAGGGGGAAGTAGCGCGACACGCGCTGCAGTGCGGCGTCTGCTCGGATATCCGGTGCGTATCGCTCAATCGATGTCTGCTGTCCGTCAAAAAGCCAGCCCACGTGCGCGTAGACGAGGCCCTTGGCGACAGCGCGGCGCGATGTGCCGTAGCGCCACGGGCTATGCGGATCGCCCTCTTCGTCACTTCGTGCATGGTGCCGGCGGTGGTCGGCGACCCACTGGCCGAGGGACCCTTGGACGGCCGTAGACCCCGCCACGGCGAGGGCCACGGACACCCATTTCGGCGCCTTGAAGGAGCCGTGGGTGAAGTGGCGGTGGAACCCCACGGTGATGCCCCCCGCGGCGATGACGTAGAAGACGAAGGCGAGCACGAGATCGGTCCAGCCGAGCCAGCCGCCCCATGCGACCGGGATGGCGAGGACCACGGCGAGGAGGGGCACGGCGACGAAGACACCGATCGTGGTGCGCATGCCTGTCGCCATGGGCTCCGTGACCGGTCGCCCCGTGCTCTGCTCGTTGACGATCGCCGTCATGTCTACCCCTGATTCCGTGTCCCGATAAAACCTACGCCACCGTAACCTACGGTTGCGTAACCTGTCCAGGGCCACCGGCGCCTAGGGGTCCTGCGAGACTTCGGGGCGGATCCCCCGGGGATCCCGATCCCGGCTCGTCTAATGGCAGGACAAGAGACTTTGGATCTCTGAATGGGGGTTCGACTCCCTCGCCGGGAGCTCCCGCACCACGGGATAGGGTTCAGTCGTCTGCTGCCCTTCGGGGCAACCCTTCTCGTGGAGGTCCGTGAGCGGTGACGTCGCAGGGCCCGATCGTCATTGTCCTCGCCGCGGGCGAGGGGACCCGCATGCGCTCCGCTACCCCCAAGGTCTTGCACCCCATCGCGGGGCGATCCCTTATCGGGCACGTGCTCGAAGCAGCGTCTGCAGTCGATCCCTCGCACGTTGTCGTGGTCATCGGCCACGGACGTGACGCAGTGCTTGCGCACTTGGAGGAAGTCGCACCCTGGGTGGACACAGTCGTCCAGGAGGAGCAGCGCGGCACGGGTCACGCGGTGCGCGTCGCACTCACTGCCCTCGCATCGGCGCACGCACTCTCGTCGGCACCCGTCGTCGTCTTGAGTGGCGACACCCCGCTGCTCACCGGTGAGACCGTGCGTGCGCTCGTCGACGAGCAGATGCGCACGGGAGCTGCCGCCACATTGCTGACGGCCGTAGTCCCCGATCCCACGGGCTACGGTCGTGTCGTGCGCGGTCCCGATGCCTCCGTCCAGGTGATCGTCGAGCATCGTGACGCCTCCGACGACGTGCTCGCGATCAGTGAGATCAATGCCGGCATGTACGCCTTCGACCCCGCGCACCTTGCCCCGGTGCTCGAGCGGCTCACCACCGCCAATGACCAGGGCGAGGAATACCTCACCGACGCCGTGGGCATCCTCCGCGGTGATGGCCACCCCGTCTCCGGCTTCGTCGTCGACGACCCACACGAGATCCTCGGGGTCAATGACCGCGTGCAGTTGGCCGAAGCGGCTGGCCTGATGCGTGACCGCATCAACGATCGATGGATGCGCGCGGGAGTGTCCATGCTCGATCCCCAGTCGACCTGGATTGATGTCGACGTTGATCTTGCATCCGACGTGATGATCCTTCCGCAGACATCGCTGCTCGGGCCGACAGCCGTCTCCTCGGGTGCGCGCATCGGACCCGGCACGACCCTGACCTCGTGCGAAGTCGGCGAGGGCGCGACGCTCATGCACACGTGGGCCGAACTCGCGGTGATCGAAGCGGGTGCCAGCGTGGGTCCCTTCACCTACCTGCGTCCGGGTGCCCGACTGGGTCCGCACTCCCGCGCGGGAGCCTTCGTCGAGATGAAGAACGCCACTCTCGGGGAGGGCGCCAAGGTCCCCCACCTGTCTTATGTGGGCGACGCAGAGGTGGGCGAGGGCACCAACATCGGCGCAGCCACGATCTTCGTCAATTACGACGGGCAGGCGAAGCACCGCACCACGATTGGCCGTCATGCGCGCATCGGCAGCGACACCATGCTGGTAGCGCCCGTGACGGTGGGTGATGGCGCCTACACGGCCGCGGGTTCGGTGATCACCGAGGACGTCCCCGCCGGGGCTATGGCCGTCGGTCGCGCGCAGCAGCGCACTATCCCGGGGTGGGTGCAGCGCAAGCGCCCCGGCACCGAATCGGCGCGAGCCGCTGACGCAGACCACGTGCAGCCCCCGACCAGCGAGGAGTCATCGTGACCGAGTTGACCGTCCCCCCGAGTAAGCGACTCGTCCTCCTCACGGGGCGGGCCCACCCCGACCTCGGCGAGGAGGTGGCATCGCACCTCGGCACCGATCTGTGCCCGGTGGATGCCTACGAGTTCGCGAATGGCGAGATCTTCGTCCGCTTCAAGGAGTCGGTCCGCGGCTGCGACGCCTTCGTGATGCAAAGCCACACCGCTCCCATCAACACCTGGATCATGGAGCAACTCATCATGGTCGACGCGCTCAAGCGGGCCTCGGCCAAGCGCATCACCGTGATCGCGCCGTTCTACGGGTATGCGCGCCAGGACAAGAAGCACCGCGGCAGAGAGCCCATCTCCGCCCGACTGATGGCCGATCTCTTCAAGGCCGCGGGTGCTGACCGTCTCATCGCCGTCGACCTCCACACCTCGCAGATCCAAGGATTCTTCGACGGACCGGTCGATCATCTCTTCGCGCTGCCGCTCCTCGCGGCCCACATCGCGAAACGTGTCGACCTGGATCGGATCACTGTCGTCTCCCCTGATGCGGGACGTGTCCGTGTAGCGGAGAAGTGGACCGACATCCTCGGTGCCCCGCTCGCGATCATCCACAAGCGACGTGATCCTGACACTCCTAACGAAGTGAGGGTCCTCGAGGTCGTGGGTGATGTCCGTGATCGTGTGTGCATCGTCGTCGACGACATGGTCGACACGGGTGGCACGATTGTGAAGGCCGCGGACACGCTCTTCGACAACGGTGCAGCCGAGGTCATCGTCGCGGCCACGCACGGAATCCTCAGCGAGCCCGCTGCCCACCGCCTGCAGGAGTCGCGGATCAGTGAGGTCGTCGTCACCAACACGCTTCCCATCCCACCGGATCGCCAGTTCGAGAAGCTCACGATCCTGTCCATCGCGCCCCTTCTCGCGCAGGCGATCTACGAGGTCTTCACAGACGGATCCGTGACGAGCATGTTCGAGACGCCCGAGCGCGTCCCGATGTCGCACTGACCAGCTACCCCGGTCCCGCCCCTTGGGGAGGCCTCGGCTACAGTTGGGTCGCTCCTCGGCGAGGGTGTGATTCATGTGCACCGTGATCGACGTGGCCGCTGGCCGCACCACGCCGTGGCTGCTCCGCTCGGAGGCCGTCTCCAGCGGTGGACGAGGAGGTCGCATCGTGAACATCCGCCTGGAGGCAGAGCCTCGCTCCGACTTCGGTAAGGGTGCCGCGCGGCGGTTGCGCCGTTCCGGCCGTATCCCGGTCGTCCTTTACGGCAGCGGTACCGACCTTGTGCACCTTTCACTCCCCGGCCACGATCTCGAGCAGGCACTCCGCAAGCCGAAGGTGACCCTCGAGATCGCGCAGGGCTCGACGACCATGCTGGCCAAGCCCCGCGACGTGCAGCGCGACCCGGTGCGCCGCTCCATCGAGCACGTCGACCTCATCATCGTGACCGCCTCCGAGGCGCGCGATCGTGCGGCGGAAGCGGAGGTGCTCGTGGCCGAGGCGGC
This sequence comes from Candidatus Nanopelagicales bacterium, assembly GCA_049317345.1. Classification (GTDB taxonomy): domain Bacteria; phylum Actinomycetota; class Actinomycetes; order S36-B12; family S36-B12; genus Mxb001. The sequence goes on along the minus strand of JBMOIL010000002.1, from coordinate 22,204 downwards.
AGCTGCTGCCGAAGCGGCTGCTTCCGCTCCTGCGCCTAAGGGCCCGTCGGAAGAGTCGGTCATCGAGGCAGCGGCGGCAGCTGCCGAGTCGGCCGAGTCGGCTGACTCGTCCGGCGACGAATCCTGAGGCTCTTCCGCCGCGCGCGGGCGGATGATGGAGGCGGCGCCATGCAGGCCTGGCTCGTCATGGGACTGGGCAATCCCGGACCCGAGTATGCGCTGACGCGGCACAACGTCGGCGCCATGGCCGTCGAGGCCCTGGCCGAGCGATGGGGTGGCCGCCTCAAGTCCGACCGCTACACGCGATGCGACGTCTTCGACGCGCGCTGGCAGGGACAGCGTGTCGTACTCGCGCGCGGAAGGTCCTACATGAATGAGTCCGGTGGACCCGCGAAGGCGCTGGCGGACCACTTCCATGTCCCCGTAGACCGCATGATCGTCGTTCACGACGAACTCGACATCCCCTTCGGTGCGCTGCGCGTGAAGCAGGGGGGTGGGGATGGTGGCCACAATGGCCTGCGGAGCATTCGCAAGGTCCTCGCCACCGGCGAGACGGTGCGTATCCGCATGGGGATCGGCCGTCCTCCGGGGCGGCAGGATCCGGCGGACTATGTCCTCAAGGCCTTCAGTGGCACTCAGCGTGATGAGCTCGATCTGCTCCTCGATCGGGCTGACGACGCGATCGAGTGCGTCATCCAAGACGGCGTTGCCATGGCGCAGAATAGGTTCAACTCCGAATAGGTTCAGCCAAAGGGGTTCCGCTCGGACCAGCTTGACGCGAACGGATACACATGCACGCCCCGACTCGACCCGCACATCCGTCTCTTCCGGAGGGCACATCATGACTCTCACACCCCTCGCCCAAGCGACCGACATGGAGGTCTCCGCGAGTGTGGCTGCCGAAGCAGGGCGCCTCCTCCTGGAGCTGCGCGAGGGCTTCGGGCCCGTCGACGACCGAGAAGCCGCCGACGCCCTGCGCAAGAAGGCGGATGCCACCTCCCACGAACTCATCGTCGCCAGGCTGGCGGAAGCGCGGCCGAGTGACTGCGTCCTCAGCGAGGAGGGCGCAGATGACCTGGCGCGGCTGAACGCGGAGCGGGTGTGGATCGTCGATCCGCTGGATGGCACGTGGGAATACGGCCAGGGCCGAGTCGACTTCGCTGTGCACATCGTGCTGTGGCAGGCCGATCCGTCGGCTCCGGGCGGTGGCCGACTCAGCGCCAGCACCGTCGACCTTCCTGCGCAGGGCCTCGCGCGCCGCTCCGATGACGTGCCCGTGGCTGTGCGGGGACTTCCTGAGGATCGCCCCGTGCGCATCGTGGCCTCCCGCACCCGCCCACCCGCGGTGCTCGCCGACGTGGTGGCCGCCCTCGACGCCAGGCTGCGCGAGCAGGGTCATGCGCACGGGGTGGAGGTCATCGATGTGGGATCCGTTGGAGCCAAGGTCAATGAGATCCTTTCCGGCCGAGCCGAGGCCTACGTGCATGACACGGGCTTCTATGAGTGGGATGTCGCCGCCCCGCTGGCCGTCGCACACGCCCACGGCCTCACGGCGTCGCATGTCGACGGCAGCCCGGTGAGCTTCAACCGCGAACGCCCCTACGTCTCCGACTTCCTTGTGGGGCTGCCTGACTTCGCCGAGCAATTGCGCGCGGGGATGCTGCGCGCATCCGGAGAGTGACGCTCCCGGGCCTCACGCGGGCACTCGGCGGCATCCCCGGCGTTGCCGAGGCCGTCGAGCGTGCTGTCCGCGGTGTGGATGGCGTCCACGTCACGGCTATCCCAGAGGTGCGACCGGCACTCATCGGATCTGTCGCCTGGCAGATGCCCGAGGAGTGTCGTGTGCTCGTTGTGACGGCGACTGCTCGCGAGGCCGAGGACATCGCCGATGCCGTGGAGGACCAACTCGGTCCCGGCAGCGCGGTCGTCTTCGCCTCGTGGGAGACGCTGCCGCACGAGCGGCTGAGCCCGGCGGCTGACACCACGGGTAGCCGTGTCTCCATCCTGCGCAGGCTTGCCCATCCGGAGCCCGGCGATCCCCTGCGGGTGGTCTGCGCGCCCGTGCGATCGGTGCTCCAGCCGCTGGTCGGCGGTCTCGCCGACCTCGAGCCGCTGGTCCTCGAGGAGGGCGAGGAGATCGATGTCGATGCGGTGGTGGCCGAACTCGTGTTGCGCGGGTACTCCCGCGTCGATCTCGTCGAGCGTCGCGGCCAGTTCGCCGTGCGCGGGGGCATCCTCGATGTCTTCCCCACGACCGCCGAGCATCCGGTCCGCATCGAACTCTGGGGCGACACGGTCGAGGAGATCCGCGACTTCTCAGTAGCCGATCAGAGGTCGCGTCAGCATGTGGGCCGAGTCGCATTGCATCCGGCGCGCGAACTCCTGCTCACCACCGAGGTCCGTGCACGTGCCCGGGCGTTGGCATCGGCGCATCCGCAGGCCGCCGAAGTTCTTGACCGTGTGGCCGAGGGGCTCGTCGTCGATGGGATGGAAGCCTTCGCGCCCGTCCTCGTCGACCGCATGGAACTCCTTGTCGATGTGCTGCCGCCACGGTCGCTCATGCTGCTGTGCGACCCCGAGCGGATCCGCTCACGGGCCGAGGACCTGGTGCGCACATCGCAGGAATTCCTGGAAGCGTCCTGGCATGGCGCCGCTGCAGGAGCCGCGACGCCCCTCTCGGTGGAGGATCTCGATCTCGCTGCTGCGGCCTATCGCTCGGTCGCGGAGGTCGAGTCGGCTGCTCGCGCACGCGGGCCGGTGTGGACGACGGATGCCTTCGCGCAGGAGGGTGACGATCTCGTCGTCGACGCGCGGCCTCTGCCGGATCGACGCGGCAGCCTGCCCGAGGTGCTTGATGACATTCGTGCATGGCGCGCGGACGGCGACCGGGTCATCCTCCTGGCCGAGGGCCCGGGATCCGCGGAACGCATTGCCACCTCACTGCGCGACGAGGGAATCGCAGCGACCTGGCGCGAGGACGTGCCCGACGGCGCAGCGGAGGAGCAGGGTGTCCTCGTCGCCGCGGCGCGCTGGCAGGGAGGCTTCGCCTCACCTGAAGGCCGCATCGTCCTGGTGACCGAGGCCGATCTCTTCGGGCAGCGCTCGCCGGTGCGCGATGCCGCACGGATGCCCTCGCGACGGCGTCGCACCATCGACCCGCTGCAGCTCGTGGCCGGTGACCTCGTCGTACACGAGCAGCACGGGGTCGGCCGCTACGTCGAGATGGCCCAGCGCACCGTCGCCGATGCGACCCGTGAGTACCTCGTCATCGAGTACGCCGCATCCCGCAGGGGTCAGCCACCCGATCGTCTCTACGTCCCTACGGATCAACTCGACCAGGTGACGCGCTACGTCGGCGGCGAGGCACCGGCACTGAGCAAACTTGGCGGATCCGACTGGCAGCGCACGAAGGCTCGCGCTCGCCGCGCGGTGCGTGAGATCGCCGATGAGCTTGTGCGCCTCTATGCCAAGCGGCAGGCGACGCCGGGATACAGCTTCGCTCCCGACAGTCCGTGGCAGCGCGAACTCGAGGACGCCTTCCCCTTCGTCGAGACGCCGGATCAGCTCGCCAGCATCGATGAGGTCAAGGCGGACATGGAGCGCTCCATGCCCATGGACCGGGTCATCTGCGGTGACGTCGGCTACGGCAAGACCGAGATCGCGGTCCGTGCTGCATTCAAGGCCGTGCAGGATGGCAAGCAGGTGGCGGTGCTCGTGCCCACGACCCTGCTGGTCCAGCAGCACTTCCGCACTTTCACCGAGCGCTATGCGCCGTTCCCCGTGAAGGTGGCCGCTCTCTCCCGATTCCAGACCGACGCCGAGGCCAAGCGCACCCTCGAGGGACTCGCGGACGGCACGGTCGACGTCGTCATCGGGACGCACCGCATGCTCACCCCCCAGGTCCGTTTCAAGGATCTGGGCCTCCTCATTGTCGATGAGGAGCAGCGTTTCGGCGTGGAGCACAAGGAGCACATCAAGGCCCTGCGCACATCCGTCGACGTGCTCACCATGTCGGCAACTCCCATCCCGCGCACCCTCGAGATGTCGCTCACCGGCATCCGCGAGATGTCCACCATCCAGACGCCGCCGGAGGAGCGGCATCCGGTGCTTACCTACGTCGGGCCGTACGACGACCGCCAGGTGGCCGCCGCGATCCATCGCGAGCTCATCCGAGACGGCCAGGTCTTCTTCATCCACAATCGGGTCGAGTCGATCGATCGCGTCGCCGGGCGCCTTCGCGACCTTGTTCCCGAAGCCCGCGTGGCGGTGGCCCACGGGCAGATGAACGAGCACGAACTCGAGCGCATCGTCCTCGACTTCTGGGAACGGCGCATCGACGTACTCGTGGCCACGACGATCGTCGAGAACGGCATCGATATTCCCAATGCCAACACGCTCATCGTCGACCGTGCCGACGCGCTCGGCCTGGCCCAACTGCACCAGTTGCGCGGCCGCGTCGGTCGGGGGCGCGAGCGCGGCTACGCCTACCTGCTCTATCCACCGGAGCGTCCCTTGACCGAGACGGCGCACGAGCGCCTGGCCACGATCGCGCAGCACTCCGACCTGGGGTCGGGCATGCGGATTGCCATGAAGGACCTTGAGATCCGCGGTGCGGGTAACCTGCTGGGCGGCGAGCAGAGCGGTCATATCGCGGAGGTGGGCTTCGACCTTTACGTGCGGCTCGTGGGCGAGGCCCTGGCACACGCGCGCGGCGATGTCGACGCTGCCCCACTCGAAGTCAAGATCGAGTTGCCCTTCGATGCGCACATCCCGCACGACTACGTGCCCGAGGAGCGGCTGCGACTGGAGGCCTACCGCGGGATCGCGACGGCGGTGAACGACGCGGATGTCGACGCCGTCTCGGAGGAACTGGTGGACCGCTACGGCTCACCCCCGCCCGCCGTCGAGACGCTGCTCGCTGTGGCGCGCCTGCGCGTGCGCGCTCGCGCCGCGGGTGTGGGCGAGATCGTGATGGCCGGTCCGCGGGTGCGCTTCCACCCCGTCGAACTCCCCGAATCCCGGGAGCTGCGCCTCACCCGCCTCCACCCGGGGACGCTCCTGAAGCCCGCGGTCCGTACGATCCTGGTGCCGCGTCCACCCGCTGGTTCGACATCCGATGCCGAGTTGGTGGAGTGGGTGCGAGGGGTGCTCGACCTCCTCGACCCGCCCGAGGGCGCGGCATGAGACATCAGTCGGTGCGTGAGCACGCACGAGGGAACGGGAGCATCGTGACCACGATGAGGCGGCGAGGAATCGTGGCGCTGGCGGTCAGCCTGGCGCTCGGTGCCAGTGTGACGTTGGCCGGCTGCGGAGGCCTCGGGGATGCGGGATCCGCCGCTACCGTCGGTGACGCGCAGATCTCGACACAGACTCTCGCCTCCGACACCGAGGCGATCCAGCAGGAGCGCGGCGGCACGCCGGGGGCACCGGACTCTGCCCTCACCCTCGGTGTCCTGCAGCGCCTCGTCATCACCGAGCTCGTGGACCAGGCATCCACGGCCGCGGGGGTCACGGTCACCCAGGGTGAGATCGACGCGGCCCTCGCGGAGTACGAAGCACAGTTGGGTGGCCCCGAGGGAGTTAAGGCGGCTTTCTTGGAGAGCAATGTCCCTGCATCGGGCATCGAGGGGCAGGTCCTGCTGTCGCTGCAGGTGCAGAAGCTTGGAGTCGTGCTGGCCCCCGAGGCCGCCGACGCCACGGGGCAGCAGCAGGCGGTCGTCCAGTACGTCACCGGCTTCGGCCTGCAGGAGGGCATCACGGTGAGCCCGAGATTTGGCACGTGGGATCCCGGCGCCTTGACCGTGGGCCCGCTTCCGAGCGACCTGTCGACGACGGTGCAGGTGGAGGATCCGCTCGCAGGGATCCTCCCGGCTCCCTAGGCTCACGCCATGGCGGAGTCGAGTGACGGCCTCAGCGAGCTCGTCGCCGTCATGGATCGCCTGCGATCCCCGGGCGGCTGCCCGTGGGATGCGCGACAGACGCATCGCAGCCTTGCCGAGTACCTCCTCGAGGAGGCCTACGAGACGGTCGAGGCCATTGAGTCCGGTGACCGCGACGATCTGCGCGAAGAACTCGGCGACCTCCTGCTGCAGGTGGTCTTCCATGCGCGCATCGCGCAGGAAGATGCGGATGATCCATGGGACATCGACGATGTCGCCCGCGGCATCATCGCCAAGCTGGTACGCCGCCATCCCCATGTCTTCAGCGACGACGGCGATGCCGTCACGACCGCGGACGATGTGGAGTCGCGCTGGCATGCACTCAAGGCGCAGGAGAAGGGTCGCGCCTCCGTCACGGAGGGGATCCCCGAGGCTCTCCCCGCGCTATTGCGCGCGAGCAAGGTTCTCGCGCGCAGTGAGCACCTGGACATTCCTCTGCCGGAGGCGGTGGACCTCGCGGCGGACATCGATGACGAGGAAGCACTAGGGGATCTCCTGCTCGTCCTCGTCGCCGCGGGTCGTGCGCGCGGATGGGACGCCGAGGCCGCGCTGCGTGAGGCCGTACGCCGGCAGGCCCGGCGCATCCGCGACGCGGAGGGCGCGTGAGCGCTTCCGCAGACCTCGCGGCACTGGCCCTCCAGGCGCGCGATTCAGTGCTCGCCTTCGATCCGGTGCTGGGCACCCAGGCGGGTGACCACGAGCACGATGACCGGCTTCCCGATCTCACGGGCAACTCCGTGGATGCTCACGTGCGCGAACTCAATTCCCTAGTCGAACGCATCGACGGAGTCGACGATCTCGCCCTCGCGGTCGACGAGCAGGTGGATCTCGAGGTGCTGCGCGCGCGCCTCGCTGCAGACGCCTTCGACCTATCCGAGATCGCGCGCTATCGCTGGGATCCGCTGGAGTGGGATCCCGCCAGCGGTCTGCACGCGCTCGCCATCCGCGACTTCGCGCCCCCCGAAGAGCGCCTGCACAGTGCCCACGGGCGGCTGGGCGCCGTTCCCGAATTCCTGCATAGTGCGCGCACAACCTTGAAGGACATGTCGGCCATCCATGTCGAGACGGCTCTCTTGCGGCTGGAGGGATTCGACTCGGTCCTCGACGAACTCGCCGCCCTCGGCACCCTCGATGCGGCTGCCGTCGACGGCGCGCGAGACGCGGTGGAGGAGCACGGGACATGGCTCGCGGAGCAGTTGCCGCAGTCGCGCCGCGATCCCCGCCTCGGGGTCAGGATCTACAGCGCAGCCCTGTGGCACCACCTCGACGAGGAGCTCGCCCCGGTGCAGGTGCTCCAGATGGCCGAAGCTCATCTCGACGACGTGACGGCGCGCATGCGCGAGACGGCTGCGGAGTACCTGGGGGAGTCGGTGCACTCGTCCGACATCGTGCGCCGCGCACTGGCTGATGCGGCGGAGCGGGCCGTGGTCGACCGCGACACGGTGGTGCCCACCATCAGGCAGGCTCTGGACCGTTCCACCCGATTCGTGCAGGAACATGACCTGGTCACCCTGCCGGAGCAGCCGGTCGACGTCGTCGACATGCCGCGGATCCACCGTGGCGTCGCGGTCGCCTATTGCGATGCCCCGGGACCGCTGGAGACAGCGCCCCTGCGCACGGTCGTCGCGGTGGCACCGCCACCGGATGACTGGTCGCCGGAGCGCGTGCAGTCCTTCCTGCGCGAATACAACGCCGACCTCCTGCACGACCTCGCCATCCACGAGGCCATGCCCGGGCACGTGGTCCAACTCGCGCGGGCGCGGGCTGCTGAGACCTCCCTGGTTCGTCGTCTCGCGCCGTCGGGTGTCTTCATCGAGGGCTGGGCGGTCTACGCGGAGGAACTCCTCGTCGAGCGCGGCTACGCCCCCGATGATGATCCGAGGGCCCCGCTGCGGATGCGCCTGCAGCAACTCAAGATGCAGGCGCGCGCCACCCTCAATGCCATCCTGGACGCGCGCGTCCATGGAGGCGACATCGACGAGGTGGGTGCCATCGAGCTCCTGCGCAGGCGTGGCTTCCAGGAGGAGGCCGAGGCTGCGGGCAAGTGGCGCCGGGCGCTGCTCACCGCGACCCAGTTGCCGACGTATTTCGTCGGGTGGCGTGGGGTCCGCCAGCTCATCGACGACCTGCGCGTACTGCACCCGGACTGGAGCGACCGGCGCCTGCATGACCTGGTCCTCGAACACGGCTCGCTGGGCCCGCGGCACCTGCGAGCTGTCCTCGGCCTGTGATCCGTGCCTGCTCGCTCGGTCGATAGGGTCCTCGCATGGCCAGCATCGATGACGTCGTCGCCCGCGAGATCCTCGACTCGCGAGGCAACCCCACCGTCGAGGTCGAGATCGTCCTCGACGACGGCACTGCGGCGCGCGCGGCCGTGCCCTCGGGTGCGTCCACCGGCGCCTTCGAGGCCGCGGAACGCCGCGACGGTGACGCCGAGCGCTACCTCGGCAAGGGCGTCCTGGCCGCGGTGGCCGCCGTTGAAGACGAGATCGCGCCGGAGATCCTCGGGATCGATGCCTCCGAGCAGCGCCTGGTCGACCAGATCATGTGCGACCTCGACGGCACCCCCAACAAGTCGCGGCTCGGCGCCAACGCCATCCTCGGCGTCTCCCTTGCCGTCGCACGCGCGGCCGCGGGATCGGCCGAACTCCCGCTCTTCCGCTATGTCGGCGGCCCCAACGCCCATGTCCTGCCCGTGCCGATGATGAACATCCTCAACGGCGGCGCGCACGCCGACACCGGTGTCGACATCCAGGAATTCATGGTCGCTCCCATCGGAGCCGCGACCTTCAGCGAGGCGCTGCGCTGGGGAGCGGAGACCTATCACGCACTGAAGTCGGTGCTGCGCGAGCGCGGTCTCGCAACCGGGCTGGGCGATGAGGGCGGCTTCGCACCCGACCTACCGAGCAACCGTGCAGCTCTCGAACTCATCGTCGAGGCCATCGGCCGCACCGGTCTCACCGTGGGGTCCGACATCGCACTGGCTCTCGACGTGGCCTCCACCGAGTTCTACTCCGACGGTGCCTACCAATTCGAGGGTGCCCCGCGCTCGAGTGAGTGGATGACGGGCTACTACGAGGGCCTCCTCGCCGACTTCCCGCTCGTGTCCATCGAGGACCCCCTCGCCGAGGACGACTGGGCAGGCTGGATCCACTGCACCGATGCGCTCGGCGATCGCGTGCAGCTCGTCGGCGACGACCTCTTCGTGACCAATCCGGAGCGGCTTGCACGTGGAATCGCCGAGGGCGCCGCCAACGCGCTGCTCGTCAAGGTCAACCAGATCGGCAGCCTCACCGAGACCCTCGATGCGGTGTCGCTCGCGCAGACCAACGGCTACCGCTGCATGATGAGCCACCGCTCGGGCGAGACCGAGGACACGACCATCGCCGACCTCGCGGTGGCGGTCAATGCGGGGCAGATCAAGACGGGTGCCCCGGCGCGATCCGAGCGTGTGGCCAAATACAACCAACTGCTGCGCATCGAGGAGGAGTTGGACGACGCAGGGCGCTACGCGGGCGCCGCGGCGTTCCCGCGCTCCGGGCTCACCCCGTGAGACCATGACCGGGTGTCCGGTCGCCGCCCTACCCTGACCGGCCGGGCGGCCATCCTCGTGCTCGTCCTGGCCGCCCTGGTGGTCACTCTCGCAATTCCCCTGCGCGCGTGGATGTCACAGCAGGCCGAGATCGCCGCACTTGAAGCCGACGTCGCCCAATCCCGCGAGCGAGTCGAGAGTCTGCGCGCAGAGCTCAAGGACTGGGAGGACCCGGCCTTCGTCATCGCTCAGGCACGGAGTCGACTCCACTTCGTATTCCCCGGTGAGGTCGGGTACGTCGTCCTCGGTGAAGACGATCGTCCGATCGTGCCTGAGCAAGAGCGCGCTGCAGATGAGGCGCCGTGGTACTCCCGCCTCTGGGACTCCACGCTCCAGGCCGATCGGTCGTGATCTCGCCGGACGACCGGAGCGCTATTGCCAGGCAGCTCGGCCGTGATCCACGCGACGTCATCGACGTCGCGCACCGCTGTCCCTGCGGGCAGCCCGATGTCGTCACCACTTCGCCGCGCCTGTCGGACAGCACTCCCTTCCCGACCGTCTACTACCTCACCTGCCCGCGCGCGTCCTCTGCCGTGGGTCGATTAGAGGGCACCGGCGTCATGCGCGACATGGAGGCGAAGCTCGAAGGGGATCCCGAACTCCGCGATGCGTACTCCGCCGCGCATAACGCCTACCTCTTGGCCCGCGCGGCTCTCGGCGAGGTCCCGGAGATCGATGGCGTCTCGGCCGGCGGTATGCCCGAGCGAGTCAAGTGTCTGCACGTGCTCCTGGCGCATGCTCTCGCGGCGGGGCCCGGCGTCAATCCGCTCGGCGATGAAACGCGCGCTCTCGTGGGGGAGTGGTGGGTCGGCCACTCGTGCGCGGACGCCACCGAGGAGGGCACTCCATGAGGGTGGGGGCGATCGACTGCGGCACCAACAGTATCCGCCTGCTCGTGGCCGATGTAGACGGCGCCCATCTGGATGAAGTCGTGCGCGAGATGACGGTCGTGCGCCTGGGGGAGGGCGTCGATCGCTCGGGCGCCTTCTCCGAGGCTGCCCTGGAGCGCACGTTCGCGGCCTGCGACGCCTACGCCGTGACACTGCGCGACGTCGGTGTCGAGCGCCTGCGCTTCGTCGCGACGAGTGCGAGCCGCGATGTGAGTAACCGCGCGGCCTTCGTCGACGGCGTACGCGCGCGGCTCGGTGTCGAGCCCGAGGTCATCTCGGGTGCCGAGGAGGCACGGCTGTCCTTCCGCGGGGCTGTCGAGGGGCTGCCGCCCGAGCGCGTCGCGATGCCGACCCTCGTGGTGGACATCGGCGGAGGATCCACCGAGTTCGTCCTCGGCGATCGCGGCGCTGATGGTCGCATCGATGTGAAGGCCGCGATCTCCGTCGACATCGGCTGCGTGCGCATGACCGAGCGTCACCTGCATGGGGACCCACCCAGCCCCGAGGAGATCGCACGGGTGGAGGCCGATGTCGAGGCAGCCCTCGATCGCGCAGCTGCGGAGGTGCCGCTTGATCGGGCCCGCTCCCTCATCGGCGTCGCCGGCACGGTGACGACGGTCCTTGCCCTGATCCATGACCTTCCCGCCTACGACCCCGCGGCCATCCACGGGCTCGTCGCTACTCCCGCCCAGGTGGAGGCCATGGCCGCGCGCCTGCTCGCCATGCCTCGGAGCGAGAGGGCCGCCCTCGCCGTGATGCACCCGGGCCGGGTCGATGTCATCGGGGGCGGGGCCCTCGTGCTTCGCGCCATCGTGCGTCGCACGGGCCTGCCGATCATGGCGAGTGAGACCGACATCCTCGACGGGGTGGCCCGGAGCCTCGCCGACACTCCGCCCGCCTGAGCCCTAATCGTGTAAGCGGTTGCGGCGTTGCGGCGTGCCGCCGTACACTCGCCGACCAGGCCCGTATCCGATTTCGAGCGAGGCCGTTGCAGTATCCGACAGCGCCGTTTCGCGGCGTCGTAGCGCGGAGGGGAAGCGTGTCCATCACCATCCGCGACGTCGCCCAGGCAGCCGGCGTCTCCACGGCGACGGTGTCGCGCGCCCTGCGGGGCCTGCCCCATGTCGATCCCGAGACCCGTGAGCGTGTGCGCCGGGTTGCCGCCGAGCTCGACTACGTCGTCTCGCCGAGTGCGTCGCGGCTGGCAAGTGGGCGCACCGGCACAGTTGCGGTCATCACGCCGTTCATCGACCGATGGTTCTTCTCCACGGTGCTCTCGGGCATCAGCGATGTGCTCCAGGAAAGCGATGTCGATCTGCTCGTCTACGAGGTGGGCGATCCCGCGACGAGTCCGGGCCTGCCCGCCGAACGCCGTCTGCGTGGTCGTGTCGACGGTGTCATCGTTGTGACATTGCCGACCGATGCCCCGCGGATCGCCGACATGCTCGAGATCGGACTGCCCACGAGCTTCATCGGCGTGCGGTGGCACGGCGTGCCGTCCGTGTGCATTGACGACGCCGCTGCAGGGCGCATGGCCACCCAGCACCTCATCAACCTCGGCCATGAGCGCATCGGGATCATCTCCGGCCGCCCCCAGGCATCGACCTCCCAGGCGAGCCGCGCGCTCGGCTATGCCACCGCGATGAAGGGCGCCGGGCTCACGCCGGAATCGTCACTTGAGGCTCATGGCTACTTCACCGTCGCCGGTGGCGAGGCGGCGATGACCTCCCTGCTGTCCCAGCCCAATCCCCCCACGGCGGTCTTCGCCATGTCCGATGACATGGCCTTCGGCGCCATCCGCGCTCTGCAGCGGCACGGTATCCGCCACGGCAGTGACATCGCGATCGCGAGCATCGATGGCCACGAGCTCTCCGAGTTGCTCGATCTGACCACCGTGGGGCAGCCGGTCGAGCAGATGGGTCGTATTGCCGCGGAGGCCCTCCTCGCTCGGATGCTCGGACAGGACGACAGCGCAGACGAGATCACCGTGCCCACGACGCTCGTCGTGCGCGGGAGCACCGTGCCGGTCGAGCGCACCAGCGCCGGCTGACGGCGTCCGAAGCACTCGCCTAGGCTGCGGCCATGCCCAGTGTCGATATCTCCAGCGGAACCCCTGGTCTCACCGGTTACCTCGCCGTCCCCGATGCGGGGCGGGGTCCGGGTGTCATCGTCATTCAGGAGTGGTGGGGGCTGGTGCCGCACATCCAGTCGGTCGCCGACCGTCTGGCTGCGGCGGGCTTCGTCGCTCTGGCGCCTGACCTCTTCCACGGTGTGGCGACGACAGAGCCCGACGAGGCGAAGAAGCTCATGATGGGGCTGGGCGTCGCCGGTGCCGCCGACGACATTGCCGCGGCCGCTGATCACCTCGTGCGCAGCGGGCTGCTCACCGGCGCGCAGGTGGGCTGCGTCGGCTTCTGCATGGGCGGTGGGCTCGCGCTCCTCGCGCCTACGGTGAGTCCCCATATCGACTGCACGGCCGCTTTCTACCCGGCGATCCTGTGGCCGAATTACCGGCCGGCCTGGGCCAACTACGACGGGCGTGAAGCGCTGATCCACCAGTGCGAGGCCGATCTCCCGTCGACCGGTGACGACATCGCGCGCTACGCCGAGGAGATCGCCTCCCACGCCGGCACCGCTGTGGTGGAGACCTACGCCGGCACGCAGCACGCGTTCTTCAACGATGATCGTCCTGAGGTGCACGACGCCACGGCATCCGCGCTGGCCTGGGGGCGGACGATCGACTTCCTGCATCGCCGCCTGGACGGCCCCTTCTGATCGTCTGCCGCACGGCCGCGTCCGTACGCCGTACGGCGCGCGCGGCTGCATCGCTCCCCGAGCTCGACGCCGAGATCGTGGAGTGCCGCGCCTGCCCGCGCCTCGTTGCCTGGCGTGAAGACGTCGCGCGCGAGCGCAGGGCGGCGTACCGCGATGAGGAGTACTGGGGTCGGCCCATCACCGGGTTTGGCGACCCACAGGCGCAGGTCCTCATCGTGGGGCTTGCTCCAGCGGCGCACGGCGCCAATCGCACCGGGCGGGTGTTCACCGGCGACCGCAGCGGCGATTGGCTCTTCGCGTCCCTGCATCGCGTCGGCGCGGCAGCCCTGCCCACCTCGATCTCTGCGGGAGACGGGCAGGCCCTCGCGGGCGTGCGCGTGACCGCGGCGGTGCGCTGCGCTCCGCCCGGCAATGCTCCGACTCCCGACGAGCGCGACACCTGCGCACCCTGGCTCGTGCGCGAGATCGCACTCACCTCACCGCGCGTACTGGTCGCCCTCGGCGGATTCGCGTGGCAGTCCGCCTTGCGCGCGCTCGCGGACCTGGGTGAGCCGCTGCCCTCGCCGCGACCGAAGTTCGGCCACGGGGCGACGGCACGCGTGGGCGACCGATGGCTCGTGGGCAGCTATCACCCCAGCCAGCAGAACACCTTCACCGGCCGGCTCACGGAGCCGATGCTGGATGACGTCCTCGGTCGGGCGATATGCCTGGCGGCCGACGTGCCTCCGGAGGGGATCGAACCCTCACTGGACCGGGTTTAAGCCGGGCGTCTCTGCCAATTGGACTACGGAGGCGCGCCTAGCCTAGGTGGCCTGACCGGGCCCCCGACCGTGAATGTCCGTCCCGTGGGGATTGCTTCCGGCCCCGAATCGGTTAACGTGGATAGGAAGCGGGCGAGGGCCCGCTCCACGGGGCGGGTAAATCTGCCCCGCCACCGCAGGAGGAGCAGCATGCAGACGGCCAACCCCGTCCTCGCCCGAATCGATCGCGACGCCGCCCAGGCCAGCCGCTCAGGGGCCGGGTTCGCCTACGAGGAGGGCCGCAGCGCGGTCGCCTCGGCCCAGGTGGGTGCCCCCGCACCCGCCCCTTCTCCCACCCCCATGGCGGACGACGCCGGCATCTACTCCGGCGTTCAGATCCCCGCGCCGGTCGACCAGCGCGTCACCTACGCCGACGTCATGGTCAAGTGCGCGATCATGTTCGCGATCGCCGTCGTCATGGCCTTCGCGGGCTGGATGATCACCGAGGCCATGCCCGGTGTGGGGACGCTCCTCGTCCTCGGCGCGATGATCGCCACGATCGGGCTCGGCCTTGTCAATGCCATGAAGCGCAAGGTGAGCCCGCCGCTGACAATCCTCTACGCCGCGGTCTCCGGCATCATGCTCGGAGCAGTCAGCTACTGGTACAACCAGATTGCGCTCGCATCCGACTATGAGGGCCTCGTCCTCCAGGCGGTGCTCGCCACCTTCACCACCTTCGGCGTCATGCTCCTGCTCTTCGGCACCGGCATCGTCAAGGTCACGAACAAGTTCATGAAGTTCATGCTCGTCGCGATGGTGTCGTACATGTTCATCGGCATCGCATCCCTCGTCGCGGCGATGTTCGGTGTCGGTGGAGGCTGGGGCTTCTACGGCGTCGGCACGCTCGGCCTGCTCCTGTGCATCTTCGGCGTCGGACTGGCGGCATTCAGCCTCATGCTCGACTTCGAGGCCATCAAGCAGGGTGTCGCGATGGGCCTGCCTGAGCGCGAGTCGTGGCGCATGTCCTTCGGCCTTCTCGTGACGCTGGTCTGGCTCTACCTCGAGTTCCTGCGCCTCTTTGCCCTTATCGCTGCCGGCCGCGAGTAGTCGCTCGGGCGTGGCCACTGCGGACGAAGCGCGCGTCGAGCTTGGCCGCGTCGTCGATCGCCTGCGCTCCATGCCGCTGACCCGGCTTGCCGCTCCCTGGGGCGACTACCCGAGTCGGGCAGTGGGTGCACGCGCACTCGCACAGCGCCTCGCCGACCGGGCAGCTGACGTCAGCGGATCTCCCCATCGATCCGTTCCTGATGACGGGGACGCGGCAGTGGGGGACCAGGTGGCCGTGACCGGCCGAGATGTCCTGTCCCTTGTGCTGAGCCAAGACGATCTCTCGGCGGTGACCGCGGACCTGCGCGACGTGCGCCTGACGCTGTGACAGCGCCTGCGCCGTGACCTAGGGCTGGTCCGCGGGCTCGGCAAGTGCCGGGAGGATCTCGCCCTCGCTGCCCAGGCTCCACGCCGCGATGACCTCGGGGAGCAGTGCCTGGGCAAGTGCGGAGTACCCATCGGTCGACGGGTGGAAGCGGTCGGCGGAAAACATGACGTCGGGGTCATCGTCGAAACCCGATCCCAGTCTCGACGCCAAGGACACGGGGCGCCCTCCCGCAGCCAACGTCGCCTCGGCTTGCGAGGCGGCCAGGCGACGCGATGCCCGCCGCATCACGGAGCGCAGCGGCTGCGGCACGGGCTTGACGGTGCCCAGGTCCGGGCAGGTCGCCATGACGACATCGGTGCCTGACTCGCGAAGCCGCGCTATAGCCCGCCTGAGTCGGCGCGCCGAGAGTGAACGCGGCACCACGTGGGTGATGTCGTTGGCGCCGATCATGATCACGGCGACATGGGGCTTGGTCCACAGCGCCCGGTCCACCTGGCGATCGAGGTCTGATGTCTGGGCACCGATGACGGCATGGTTGCTCAAGGTCACGGTGCGACCCGACACCTGGGCGAGCCCTGTCGCGAGGATGGCGCCAATCGTGTCCTCGGGGTGCTCCGCTCCCAGGCCGGCGGCGCCGGAGTCGCCGAGGATGGCGAGGCGAATCGAGGTGCCGGGTCCACTCCCATACCGGCCGTCCGCGTAGGGAGCGGTCGTTGTGCGCCGACCGATTCGGCGCCGGGCCTCGAAGGCCTGTGCCGTGAGCAGTCCGGCGGCAGCGACGGCGGTGGCACCGAGCGCGGCTGCAGAGCGGGCGATAGGTCCTGGCCTCATGCAGACTTCCGGGACGCCCGCCGCAGGAAGCCGCGCACCTGCTCACGTGCGTCGTCGCGGATCTCCGGGCCGTGGGTGAACGCCGCGACGGCGTACTCGATCTCGCCGAGTGCGTGGGCAGTCTCGACGTTTTGGCGGAAGGACGTGCAGAAGGCCGCAACCGGCCACGTCATCTTCGAGCGCATGTTCCAGATGGCGTCGCCCGTGATGAGGACGCCGGTCGGCCGATGGAGGAGGGAGATGTGGCCGGGCGTGTGGCCGGGCGTGTGCATGATGCGCAGCCCCCCGCCTGTCGCCAGGACGTCGCCATCCTTCAGCTCGCGTGCGACAGGCGTGGGAGCAAAGCCCCCACCGGGCATACGCGCGAAGACCGCCCCGAGCGTCGTAGCGCCATCGCGTGGGGGCGCATCACCGGAGATGATGTAAGCGGCCTCCTGCTCGTGAACTGTCACGCCATCGGCGCTCGTTTGTGCCACCATCTCGGCCGCGCCGCCGGCGTGGTCGCTGTGCGCGTGGGTGAGGATGATCTCCTGCACATCGGAGGGGTGCTTGTCGATGGCGGCCAGCCCTTCGACGATCTTCTTCGGTGCGCGCTTCACTCCGCAGTCCACCAGGGTCACCGATCCGTCGGCGTTCACAAACGCGAAGGAATTGATGAAGTCGCCCAGCGTTGGGATGCGGTAGACCCCCTCGGCGAGGGCGATGGCGGGTGGCCGGCTCACAGGGACAGCGTAGGCTGCGCTGCCATGCGCGTCGTGGAGTCCGTGGTTGAGCTCATCGGCAATACCCCTCTCGTGAGGCTGAACCGGGTCGCGGCGGATATCGCATGTCCGGTCTACGCCAAGGTCGAATACCTCAACCCGGGTGGCTCGGTGAAGGACCGCATCGCCACCCGCATGATCGAGGCGGCTGAGCGCGACGGTCTCATCGGCCCCGGCGGCACCATCGTCGAGCCCACGAGCGGCAACACCGGCGTGGGGCTGGCGATCGTGGCGCAGCAGCGCGGCTACAAGTGCGTCTTCGTCTGCCCCGACAAGGTGTCCAAGGACAAGCAGGATGTCCTGCGTGCCTACGGCGCCGAGGTCGTCGAGTGCCCCACTGCCGTCGAGCCCGAAGACCCGCGCTCTTACTACAGCGTGAGCGACCGCCTCGCGCGCGAGATCCCCGGTGCATGGAAGCCCGACCAGTACTCCAACCCCAACAACCCGCGCTCGCACTACGAGACGACCGGCCCCGAGATCTGGGAGCAGACTGACGGCCGCGTCACCCACTTCGTCGCGGGCGCAGGCACGGGCGGCACCATCAGCGGTGTCGGCAGGTACCTCAAGGAGGTCAGCGACGGTCGCGTGCGCATCATCGCCGCCGACCCGGAAGGCTCGGTCTATTCCGGCGGCACGGGTCGCCCCTACCTCGTCGAGGGAGTCGGCGAAGACTTCTGGCCGACGACGTACGACGCCGCCGTCCCCGACGAGGTCATCGCGGTGAGCGACCGCGACTCCTTCGAGATGACGCGCCGCATGGCGCGCGAGGAAGGCCTGCTCGTGGGTGGCTCCTGCGGGATGGCGGTCGTGGCCGCGCTCGACGTTGCGCGCCGGGCAAGTGCCGACGACATGGTCGTGGTCCTGCTGCCCGACAGCGGTCGCGGCTACCTGTCCAAGGTCTTCAACGATGACTGGCTGGCGTCGTACGGCTTCGGCCCCGCGGCGGACGACCGCACGGTGGGCGACGTGCTGCGCGGCAAGTCCGGAGACCTGCCCCCCTTCGTCCACGCGCACCCCACCGAGTCGATTCGCGAGGCGATCGACACCCTGCGCGAGTTCGGTGTCTCCCAAATGCCCGTCGTGCGCGCCGAGCCGCCCATCATGGCTGCTGAGGTCGTCGGCTCTGTTGTCGAGCGCGATCTGCTCGACGCGCTCTTCACCGGTAGGGCCGCGCTCGCCGACACCCTCGACCAGCACATGTCGCCGAAGCTGCCGCAGGTGGGAGCGGGCGAGCCCGTGTCTGCCGCGGTCACCGCGATGGAGTCCTCCGACGCGATCCTCGTGCTCGACGACGGCAAGCCTGTGGGCGTGCTCTCGCGGCAGGACCTGCTCGGCTACCTCGCGGGCTGAAACTACACGGGTTCCGTGTAGCACGGATCCCGTGTTATCCTCGCCCCATGACCAACCTCACCATCACCGTGGATGACGAGGTGCTCCGGCGGGCCCGGATCCGGGCGCTGGAGGAGGGGTCGTCGGTCAACGCGGTCCTGCGCGACTACCTCGCCCGGTATGTCGATGACCGCGATCGCACCGACCGCGACCGCTCCGTGCTGCGCAGGGCGATGGATCATGCGCAGGCCCATCCCGGCGCATCGGGCGGGCAGCGCCTGCGGCGCGATGATCTTTACGAAGAGCGCACCCGTTGGCCTCGCTGACCTTCATCGACACCAACGTCCTGGCCTACGCCTACGACGGCGATTCTCCCGCCAAGCGCGAGATCGCTCGCCGGGTCCTGAATGATCTCGGCGGTGTGGTCATCAGCACGCAGGTCCTGCTTGAGCTCTACGCAGTCCTCACCCGCAAGCTCGGCCTCCCTCAGGAGACTGCATACCAGGCGGTGGACGCCCTCATGGATCTCGAAGTCGTTCCCACGGACGAGCGCTTGGTGTCCGATGGACTGCGCCTCTCCGTGGACAGCAACATCTCGCACTGGGATGCACTTATCGTCGTCGCGGCATCGCGGGCGGGGTGCGACACGCTCCTTACTGAGGATCTCAGCCACGGCCAGGTCATCGAGGGCGTCCGCATCGTCAACCCCTTCGCCGCCGACCGACCCTAGAAGTACAGGCGGCGTACCTCCTGCGGCCAGCCGCAGGCAACCGCCACCTTGCCCGCCCACATACGGGCTTCGGAATCGTCGGCGACGTCGATGATCGTCAGGCCGCCGATGTACTCGACACCGGTGCGATAGGGGCCGTCTGCGATGACCAGCCCCCCGCTCGTGTCATCGGCGTGAGCGGCCCGCGCGAGGTCCTCGTCGACCCCGGCAGCCGTGACGAGGACGCCGGCCTCCCGCATCTCGTCCACGACGGCGTCCGCGAGTGGAGCTCGGCTGGCGTACCACTCCTCCGGGTGATCGCCCACCCACTGCTGGTGGAAGTAGATGATGTACTGCGGCATCTACAGCGCCGGGAGCGCGAGGCCGGTGTTGGCGTGGCAGCGGTAGCCGTTGGGCACCTTGTAGAGGTACTGCTGGTGGTAGCCCTCGGCGTAGTAGAAGGGCAGGCCCTCTGCTGGGGCCACCTGCGTCGTAATGTCGCCGTAGCCGCGCTGGGCGATCACTCCGGCGTACGCCGCAGCCGTGCGCTCAATGAGGTCGCGCTGCTCATCGGTCGTGTAGTAGATCGCACTGCGGTACTGCGTGCCCGTGTCGTTGCCCTGGCGATATCCCTGCGTCGGATCGTGGCTCTCCCAGAAGTGCTTGAGCACGTCGTACGTCGAGATCTGATCGGGGCGGTAGGCGACCATCACGGCTTCGGTGTGACCGGTGCGCCCGGTGCACGCCTCCTCGTACGTCGGATGCGGGGTGTAGCCACCCTGGTAGCCGACAGCGGTGGTGAAGACGCCGGGAAGGCGCCAGTAGATCTCCTCCGCGCCCCAGAAGCAGCCCATGCCGAGGTAGATGTGCTCTACGTCGGCGGGCCAGGGCTCCACCTCGAGATCGCGGATGGGGGTGCCGAGCACGGCGTGATCCGCGGGGATCTCGAAGGGGTAGTGGTCGCGGCCGGGCAGGGCGGCGTCAGGCGTCACCATTGAGGACTTGGCGGAGGAGAAGAGGAAGGCCATGGGGTGAGTATGCCTCCCAGCGGCGGTGTGCACGACCGGTGGATCGCCTCGTAGGCTCGCTCCATGACCTCCTGGAGCGACGCCGGGTTCGAGACGCGTGCCATCCATGCCGGGCAGGAGCCCGACCCCCAGACGGGTGCCGTCGTGCCTCCCGTCTACCAGGTGTCGACCTACGCGCAGGACGGCGTCGGGGGGCTCCGCGGGGGCTACGAGTACTCCCGCAGTGGCAACCCCACGCGCACCGCACTCGAGGAGTGCCTGGCGTCGATCGAGGGCGGGACCCGCGGGCTCGCCTTCGCGTCTGGCCTTGCCGCCGAGGACACACTCCTGCGCACCGTGATGACCCCGGGTAGTCACGCGATCATCGGCAACGACGCCTACGGCGGCACCTATCGGCTCTTCGCCAAGGTCGCCGAACCGTGGGGTGTCGAGCACACTCCCGTCGACCTGACCGATCTCGATGCGGTACGTCGCGCCGTGCGCCCTGGCGTGACACGCATCATCTGGGCCGAGACGCCCACCAATCCGCTGCTCACAGTCGTCGACATCGCCGCACTCGCGGGCATCGCCCACGAGGCCGGTGCCCTGCTTGTCGTCGACAACACCTTCGCCTCGCCCTATCTGCAGCAGCCCCTGGCCCTTGGTGCTGATGTGGTCGTGCACTCCACGACGAAGTACCTCGGCGGCCACAGCGACGTCATCGGTGGTGGCCTCGTCGTCGCCGATGCCGAGTTGGGCGATCGGCTTGCCTACCACCAGAACGCCATGGGCTCCGTGCCCGGGCCGTGGGACTCCTGGCTGGTGCTGCGCGGCATCAAGACCCTCGGCGTGCGCATGGACCGACACTGCTCCAATGCGAAGGCGATCGTCGATCTCCTCACATCGCATCCGGCCGTCACCGAGGTCTACTACCCCGGACTGCCCGGCCATCGCGGACACGAGGTGGCTGAGCGCCAGATGCGCGACTTCGGCGGCATGGTGTCCTTCCGAGTGGCGGGCGGCGAGCAGGAGGCCGTGGACCTGTGTGCCCGCACGCGAGTCTTCACCCTGGGCGAGTCCCTCGGCGGAGTCGAGTCACTCATCGAGCATCCGGGGCGCATGACGCACGCGTCGGCAGCGGGCAGCGCTCTCGAGGTGCCTGCAGACCTCGTGCGGCTCTCCGTCGGCATCGAGAGCGCCGACGACCTCGTGGCCGACCTCAAGCAGGCGCTGGGATGACGGCGAACGCGTCCACGTCGGTCGAGTGGACTGCCACGGAGATCGCTGATGACGTGCGAGCGGGTCGGCGGAGCGCGGTCGATGCCGTCACTGAATCCCTCGCGCGAATCCGCTCCTACAACGACGACGTGGATGCCTTCCAGGTCGTGCGGTCTGAGCGTGCGCTCGCCGAAGCTGCCGAGGTCGACGTGCGTGCGGATCGTGGCACCCTGCCGCTCGCGGGCGTGCCGATCGCGATCAAGGACAACGTGCCGGTCGCGGGGGAGCCGATGCGCGTGGGCTCAGCGGCAACCGGGGAAGTCCCTCAGGTGGCCGACCATCCCGTCGTCGAGCGCATCCGCGCCGCGGGGGGCGTCGTCGTGGGGCTGACTCGCGTGCCCGAACTCTGTGTCTTCGGTGCGACCGACTCTGTCCACGGCATCACTCGCAATCCCTGGGACCTCGCTCGCACTCCGGGCGGCTCCAGCGGAGGCTCGGCCGCGGCCGTGGCCGCCGGCATGGTGCCCATCGCCCACGGCAACGACGGGATGGGCAGTGTGCGCATTCCCGCCGCGTGCACCGGGCTCGTCGGCATCAAGCCGGGTCTGGGCGTCGTGCCCGCGCATCTGGGCGCGACCGACTGGTACTCCATGAGCGAGAACGGCGCGCTGGCCACGACCGCTGAGGACGCCGCCCTCCTCCTCTCGGTCATGGCGGGTGATCCGGCACTGGCGCAGATCGCCCCACTCGACGAGCGGCTCCACGTCGCCGTGTCCTTCAGGGCACCGGTCGCGGGCGTGGCCGTCGATCCTGCGTGGGCCGCAGCCGCTGATCGCCTGGGATCGATGCTGCGTGGCGCCGGCCACGACGTACGCAGTGCCGAGCCTGTCTCGGCCACCGACGCTGTGGGCAACGCGGCGGCCATCGCCGGACTCGCCCGCTGGTTCGCGGGCACGGCAGCTGATGCCGACGAGCTCG
>JBMOIL010000001.1:0-40240 GCA_049317345.1 Candidatus Nanopelagicales bacterium | reverse complement strand
CCTGCGAGCTCGTCGGCGTCCCAGCACGGATCGATGACGAGCGCCTCATCTCCGGCGATGATGACGGTGGATGTGGTGGCGTACCGACGTGATGTCATCACGTGGACGCCGAGTGCGATCTCGATAGCGTCACGACTCATGTCGGCAGCCTAGGCGGTGAGCAGTTGCACGCCGTACGACGCGAGAGTTCGGTCGCGCGTCACCAGGACAAGAGTGTCGAGTTCTGCCTGCGCGACTAGCATGCGATCGAAGGGATCCGTGTGATGCAGGGGAAGTGAACCAGCGCGATCGGCATGGCGGGCGTCCATGGCAAGGAGCGCAAATCCCTCCGAGTGGCATTGATCGACCAGGTCGGGCGGCATGTCGACTTTCCCTATTTGACGTTTGATCGACAACTCCCACACCGTGGCGGCGGACACGATCACTTCATTGGCGGTGTCCCCGATCTTCTCCGCAGCTTCCTCGGAGATGGGTGCGCCCTGAAGCCACCACAGCAGGACGTGAGTATCAAGGAGCAACCTCACGCGTCCTCGCCCGTGAACGCTCGTGCCACGTCCTGTGGCAGCTCGTCGAAGTCGTCGTGGATGTGGACGCGGCCCCGCCAGGCCCCCGGTTGCCTGCGACCTGCCGCGGCGCCGATCTTCACCAGGCGCGCGATGGGTCGCCCCGCACGGGCGATGACGATCTCGCCTCCGGTCTCAACCTCCGCGAGCAGGGAGGAGAGCTTGGTCTTGGCCTCGTAGACGTTGACAGTGCGTGCCATGCGCCCAGTGTGCGGGCTTGACCAAGGTTGGTCAAGCCCGCTATCCACAGTCAGGGGCGCGAGACCGCCTCCAGGTCGGCGAGGTCCTCGGGGCTCAGGTCGAGTCGTGTGCTGGCCACGAGAGCGGGGAGTTGCTCCACCCGCGACACTGAGGCGATGGGAGCGGCGACGGTCGGCCGTGTGAGCAGCCAGGCGAGCGCGACCGTCGCGGGTGCGACCCGATGCCGGTCAGCGACGGTGCGCACGACGTTGAGGACGGCCTCATTGCGGGGTGTCTGGAACTGGCTCACCGTGTCGCTTCTGGCGCCCGAGGGGGCGGAGGCGTCGTACTTGCCGGTGAGGAATCCCGCGGCGAGCGGCCAGTAGGGCAGACAGGCGAGCCCATCACGCTCGCACACGTCCTGGAGTGGGCCTTCGAATTCATCGCGTACGACGAGGCTGTACTGCGGCTGCACGGCACAGAAGCGAGGCAGCCCAATCTCGTCAGCGACGAGGAGGGCCTCGGTGAGCCGATCGGCGGTGTAGTTGGACGCGGCGATCGCGCGCACCTTGCCTGCGGCGATGAGTTCCCCCAGAGCCCGGAGCGTCTCCTCGAGCGGAGTGCGCGGGTCATCCGCATGGCAGTAGTAGAGGTCGACATAGTCCGTCTGCAGTCGCCGCAGGGATCCGTCGATACCCGAGATGATTTGCGAGTAGCTCAACCCGTGATTGCCGGGGATTTTGCCCACCTTGGTGCAGATGACGACATCGGAGCGATTGCCCCTCTCGCGCATCCAGTGGCCGACGATCTCCTCGGATTCCCCTCCCGAGCATCCCGGGGCCCAGTGCGGGTAGGAATCCGCGAGGTCGATGACATTGCCGCCGCCTTCGACGTACGCATCGAGGATGTCGCATGAGGTCTGCTTGTCAGCCGTCCAACCGAAAACGTTGCCGCCGAGAGCGAGGCGGGATATCTCCAGCTCGGAGGTGCCGATTCGGACACGGGGCATCGCCTGCGCGGATCGCATCGGACCAGAGTAGGCAGCCGAGGCGGAGCGAGTGGGCCGTAGGCGGTACCCTCGATCCTGCCCTGGAGACAGGGCGACGCGCGAGTGGCGGAATAGGCAGACGCGCACGGTTCAGGTCCGTGTGCCCGTAAGGGTGTGGGGGTTCAACTCCCCCCTCGCGCACCCGATGCAAGACTCTCCTCTGCGCATAGCCCGGGAGGTCGAATGCCGTCGACGAAAGTGCTCTTCCTCCCCGTTGCGGCGTTCGCACTCGTGTCCTGCACCCAGCAAGCGGCGATGCCCGATGGCTTCGTCAGGCTCGCGGACGTGGCACCGAGCATCGTTCAGGAGATGCGCTACGCCGGTGAGCACAACTTCATTGGCCGGCCGATCACCGGATACGACGCAGCGGAATGCTGGCTCACGGCTCCTGCTGCCGAAGCGCTCGCACGCGTCCAGGAGCAGGCCGTCGGTCTTGGCTACTCCCTCAAGGTCTACGACTGCTTCCGCCCGCAGCGAGCGGTCGACGACTTCGTCGCATGGGCTCAGCAACCGGATGACGACACCATGCGAGCGGAGTTCTACCCGCGACTGGAGAAGGATCAACTCTTCCCCCTCGGCCTGATCGCCGCCAAGAGCGGTCATAGCCGCGGGTCCACCGTCGACCTCACGCTCATCCCATTGGGTTCTGGCGCGAGCCCGACATGGCAGGGCGGCGATCCGATCGTGGATTGCGCTGCTCCGGAGGGCCAGCGTTTCCCCGACACGTCCATCGATATGGGGACGGGCTTCGATTGCTTCGATCCGCTCTCGGCGACGGCCGTCGTAGGGCTATCGGCGCCGCAGCGAGCGAATCGCGATCTCCTCGTGTCCTTGATGATGCAGGCCGGGTTCACCAATCTTCCCGAAGAGTGGTGGCACTACACACTCGCTGATGAGCCCTATCCGGACACGTTCTTCGATGCTGCAATCGACTAGTCGGAAGCGGCATCGTGCACAGATAGGGTCTGCGTCCCGGCCTCGCTAGACTCTGGCCGGGGGCTACATCGATCCGAAAGGTGTTTCCGTGGGCCTAGGCACAGACATCCGTCTCTCTCGGCTCTTTTCGAACCCCTCGGGCAACCTCTTCGGGATCGCAGTCGACCACTTCGTCGGCTACGGCAATGTCCGCGAGGGTGGTCTGGCCGACCTCCCCCATGCGGTCGAGCACTGCATGAAGGCTCATCCGGACACGATGACTATGACCCCGGGCACTGCCAAGCATTGCTGGCCGCCGTATGTCGGTCAGGCCTCTCTCATCGTGCAGGCGAGCTACTGGACACCGGACGACCGGATCCGCGACCGCCTCGCGACACCGGCTGATGCCGTGCGCCTCGGCGCTGATGCGCTCGCTGTCGCCATTGCCGTGCGCGGCGAGACGGAGGGCGACTTCATCCGCTGGCTCTCCGATGCGGTTCGTGATGCGGCGGCGTACGAGCTCCCCGTCGTCGCGCACATCTATCCGAGGGACTACTCCGACGGCGTCAAGATCGTCTTCACCCCCGATGAGATCGCCTACGCCGTGCGCGTGGGGATCGAGACCGGTGTCGATGTCATCAAGGTCGGCTACCCCGGTGATGAGCAGGCTTTTGCGGAGATCATCGCCTCGTGCCCGGCGCCCGTCGTCATGGCGGGGGGCCCCAAGGAGCCGACCCTGCGCGCAGCGCTCGCCCACATCCACGCGGGCATGCGTGCGGGTGCGCGTGGCGCGGTGGTGGGGCGCAATATCTGGGGAGAGGCGGACATGGAGCACGCGGCCCGCGCCTACGCGGCAGTGATTCACGACGGTCTTGACGCCGACGAGGCTCTCGCACGCGCATGATCCTCGGCCTCGGCTGCATCGCGCACGACCTCATCCTGGTGACACAGACACCATGGGAGTCGGGCAAGGGCCGCGTCATCGAGAGTGAGACTCGCTTCGGTGGAAATGTTCGCAATGCTCTCGCCACGGTTGCGGCCCTCGGCCATCCGGCCGGCTACCTCGGGGCTATCGGCATCACCCCGGTTGGCGATGAGGCGGTAGCCGACCTTGTCGAGTACAACATCAGCACGGAGTACGTCGAGCGAGTTGCTGGCGCAGATCCTGTGGAGTCGCGCATCACCGTGACCGCGGGTGGAGAGCGCTACATCGCATTCGACGATGCGCCTCTGGGCAGGACACCACTCCCGAGCCAGGACATCGTCGCCCGCGCGCTCGATATCGCTGGTGCGCTGCTCATCGATGCGTGCGTTGCCCCTCCCGGCTCGCTCGAGGTTGTGGAGCATGCGCGTGACCGCGGAGTCCCCGTGATCCTCGATGCGGAGCGAGACCCGTCGCCCACCGTCCTCGCCCTGGTCGCGGCTGCAGATCATCTCGTCATCCCCCGCACGTTTGGTTCGATGGTGACGGGGTTCGATGATCCGGTCGCCATCTCCCAAGCCCTGTGGAACGACAACCGCTCCGTCGTCGTGCTCACGGAAGGCACGGCGGGAGCCCACGCGTTCGACGCCCCGACATCGGTGGTGCACGTGCCCGCCTTCCCCGTCACGGCTGTCGACACGACCGGATGCGGTGATGCCTTCCACGGTGCCTACGCCTGGGCCCTGCTCAAGGGAGCGGATCTTCATGATCGAGTCCTGATCGCAAGTGCGGCAGCGGCGGTGCTTGCCGGCCTCGCGCCGGGAAGCCGACGAGTCGCCACCTCGGCCGCACTCTCCGCCTTCCCGGTGGCCACCGACCTCGGCTAAGCCCACAGTCGCCCACAAAGTCGCTGGGCGTGAAGGTAGCCTGGGGCTTTCTATCGGCGTCGGGAGTTCACATGACCACCGTGGTATCCATTCACTCCTTTCGTGGAGGGACTGGCAAGAGCAACAGTACCTCCAACATCGCGGCCAACCTCGCCGCCCTCGGGGCCAGGGTGGGGGTCGTCGACACCGACATCCAGAGCCCCGGAATCCACGTGCTCTTCGGCTACGACGAGAACCTCGACAACACGCTGAACGACTTCCTTTGGGGCAAGATTCCGATCGAGCGCGCAGCCCACGATGTGACAGACAAGGTGCGCGCTTCCGTGCCCGTGGCCGAGGGCGGCATCTTGTACCTCGTGCCCTCCAGCATGAAGGCGGGAGACATCGCCCGGGTGCTCCGCGAAGGCTACGACGTGGGCACGCTCAATGATGGGTTCCGTGATCTCGCCAAAGCGCTGGATCTCGATTTCCTTCTCATCGATACCCACCCGGGACTCAATGAGGAGACCCTGCTGTCCATCACGATCAGCGATGTGCTGCTTCTCCTCCTCCGCCCAGACCGTCAGGACTTCCAGGGGACGGCTGTGACGGTGGATGTCGCCCGCAAACTCGAGGTGCCCACGCTGTATCTAATGGTCAACAAGGTCCCCCGGGGTGTCGACACCGAGGATCTGCGCGAGCAGATGACCGCCGCCTACGCCGCCGAGACCGCCGCCATCCTGCCGCTCTCGGAGGAGGTAGTCCAGAACGCCTCAAGCGGGCTGTTCTCCCTCACTCATCCGGACCACCCGTGGTCTCAGCAGATCCGCGGGGTTGCCGAACGCCTCCGGGGTTAGGCACCGCGGTGTCCGACGGGGGCGACTGGGACTTCCTCGCAGCGCGCAAGCGCGAGATGGCTGAGCGCCGTGACAGCGAAGCCGCTCCCGTGTCTGAGGAGGCTGCCGAGCCCCCCGTCGCCCGGGCCCGGGGCGAGTTGCGCGCGGACATGCCGTTGGTCAGCCTCAAGCGACGCGCTCTGCCGATGGCGATCGCCCTCGCCGCGGTCTCCTTGGCCGGTTTCCTCACCGAGATGGTCGCCGCGAGTCAGATGCTCGCTCTCGCCGGTCCGACGTCGCTGCTCGTCATGTACCCCCTCGGCGGCGTCGGGCTCCTGGTCGCGGCGCTGATTCAGTTCCGGTTCGTCGATGCCGGGGCCCGCCTGCGGATGTTGCGCGTCGTCACGTTCGGCTATGCCGCCGTCTTCGCCGTTGCCCTGGGCCTGATTGCGGGGTCTGTCGTCCCCGTGATCGCCATCGGTCTGGTGTGGCTACTGGCCGATCAGCTCAATTTCCTGGTCCCGCTGCTCGTGTGGAGTCTTGCCGGGGACGAGTTCAACGTCGCTGAGGGCCGCAGAGTTTTCGGCTGGCTCGTCACGTGGACCTACGTCGGCCAGATTGTCGGCCTCGCTCTCGCCACTGCTTCGCCCTTCGCCCTGGGCGCCTTGGACATCCCTCTGACGTCGCTGCTTGTCATCGATCCGATCGTTTGCGTCCTTCTCGCGATCCTGCTGCCGCGCGCCATGCGCGGATCGGGCGCCGCCCGAGGGCTGGCCAAGGATGAGAGCCTGCGGGAAGCGCTGGCGAGCGCCTGGGACTTTGTGACCGGGGTGCCTATCTGGCGCACCTTCCTTCTGGCGTCTGTGCTCACCTTCGCTGCCGGGATGACCGGATTTATCGTCTTCATGGTTGGGTCGGCTGACCTGCTGGACCGGGACGCGGGAAGCATCCAGGTGTTCTTCGGGGCGGTGAGCCTGGCCGCCTTCGTCATCGCATGGCTGGTCCAGTCCACGGTCGCCGAGCGCATCCTCGAGCGCCTCGGCATCCCCGGAACGTTGCTCGTCCTGCCCGTAGCGACGGTGATCGCCGGAGTGCTGCTCGCGATGGGCAGCGCGCTTGGCTCACTTGTGGTTCTCGCAGTCGCCATCACGCTGTGGCGCCTTCCCCGCTGGAGCATCGACGAGAATGCGCGGCGTGCCGCACTCGCGCTCGTACCAGACGAGCGCAGGACGAGGGTGTCCTTCCTGGTCGATCTGCTGCCCCTGTCGCTCGGCCTTATTGTCGCGACTCCCCTGGCCATCGTCGGGGTCGTCACCGGTCAGTTGTGGATCGTGGGCGTGATCGTGGCGGTGGTCGCAGCTGCTGCCGTCCCCCTGGCGCGCAAGGTGATGCTCGGCTGGGAGGACAGCCTGCTCAATTGGCGCCTTCGGCGCCGCAAGCAGAACAGAACTCTGGACTTCGACTAGCTGCGGATCAGATCGCCCGGCTGCACGGCGTGTGCCCGGTCGATGATGCCGGCCACCATCGGCTCGTCTGCAGGTAGCAGGTAGTGGTCGAGGAGGAAGGCACTGACGGCGGCTGAGACCACGTCGCCCAGCGGCCTGCGCAGGCCCGCATCGGTGATCTTGATGTTCGGCACCATGGGGAAGAAGGCCAGCGGCCCAGCGTCGCGCCAGTGCTTGCCGTGGTAGGGCTCGCGATAGTCGATCGACGGGACGCTCACGTGGCCTAACCTGCGCCAGTGCGCGAGCAGGCGCGGCTGGTCCGGGTCGATCTCGCTCATGAGCGCCACGATCTCGATTCCCCTAGATTGCGCATCCTCTTCCGACTGCCTCTGTGCGGCATCGACGAGCTGAGCCGCCCAGCCGAGTGGAAGGGCGGCACGCACGTCCTTGTCCATCGCGAGAAAGTGACGCACGGTTATCGCTCGGCGCAGGTTGGTGTGAAAGACGAACTCACCCACGGGTTCGCCCTCATGCAGTAGCAGCCACTGGTGCACGATGATGCCGGGATCGAAGCTGCCTTCTGACCACGCCTGCTCCATCTCCACGAGGACATGGGAATGGTCCGCGAAGGTGAGTGCGTGGATGCCCTGCAGCTGGGTCAGTCGAGTGTGGTCCGTCCCCGGGAGGACATCTACGACGTCGATGCCTGGCACGCCGGCGAGTGGGTGGCCATCTCGCTGCGTCATGCTTCGGGATGCTCGCGCATACGGCGCCGCATCTCAGCGGCTCGCCCGGCGATGTCGGCGAAAGCGTCCGACTCGGTGATCTGCTTCACCGACTCTTCTCGGCGCACCTGATCGATCTCGACGCGCAAGCGCTGGACCTCGGTAGTCAGCGAGCGCTCGCGGGCCGCGACCTTCTCCGCCATGGCGGCGAAGGAATCGGCCAGAGTCGCGAGTTCGTCGGGGAAGCGTGAGCTGACGAGCCCCTTGACATCGATGTCGTAATCACCGTCGGCGATGACTGTTGTAGCCGAGGTGAGCCGCTTGACTGGCCGCGTGATGGCAGTGGAGAGAGCCAGGACGAGGATGAGCAGGACGAGATAGGACCCGAGCATCACCGGGAAGAGCCTCGCGCGCGCGCGGGTCTGGACCTGGTCGACGTAGTCGAGTGGGAGGTCCAGCCCGATGGCCCCGACCGATTTTCCCGATGCGTCCACGATGGGCGAGTAGGCGGAGATGAAGCTGCCGTACTCGTCGGTGTAAGGAGGTTCGTTGATGGTCGCCGTCAAGCCCTGATCCATGAACCCGTACGTGCGCTCGGAGACGATTTGGTTGACGGGCACCTTGTAGGTCACCCCGCGCTGGGGATCGAGCAGGTACCCGGCTGACGCGGCGAAGTAGAGCTGGCCGTCAGCGGGATCCTTGAAGTAGCTGTAGGTGCCGGCGTCGCTGACGATGCGCCGCGTGTCGAGCAGGCTCTGTGCCACATCGAGGTAGAGGGGACTGTCCGGGTATCCGGCGCCGGTGCCGTCGGCCAATTTGGGTCCGCCCACGGACGGGACCGTCGAGACAAGTTCCTCGAAGACGCTGGCGTTGATGTTGGCAGCGCCCCCCTGGGCGCTTTGGGTTAGCTCCTGAATGAGGCGGGACTCGGTCGTTTGAGTCGTGAACTGGAAGACCCAGATGGCGATGAAGATGAAGACGATCGTGAAGGCGCCGGCGAATGCGGCGAGGAGTTTCAGTCGCAGAGAGACGAAGATGCTACGCCGCTTGGTAGTCATTCCGCACCTCCGATCCGGTTGAGGATATCGGCCACTCCGGACTTGGTGGCACGCCGGTGCACGGGGTGCACGGGCTGCGCCTGGCGCTCTAGCAGGTAGCCCGTCACGATGAGCCCAGGCCCCGGCCCCGGCACCGGAGCAGCCCGACGCCAACAAGTTGCCTGCGAGAAGGTGCGAGATAGGGCCATGTCCAGCGCAGGAGCGACGCGAGGGTGCGTGATTCTGCCATCGTCGGCGCCAAGTTGCTCACGGGAGCGATTGTGGCAGCACCACCGTCGTGCGGCATCACTGTCCACTTGCGAAGCGCCTCAGCCCGGAGATCGATCGAGCCCGCGTGGCAGCGAGCGTGAGTGAGATCACCGAAAGGGAACGATGGCACTCGGAGTTGGGCTAGAGCTCCTGCCTTGTCACGAGCTCGGCGAAGATTCCTTTGGCTGCCATGAGTGATGCGTAGTCCCCCGACTCAGCGATACGCCCCTGATCGAGGACGATGATCTGATCCACGTCCTGCACGGTGGAGAGTCGATGCGCGATGACCACACGTGTCATGCCCAGGCGGGAGATCGTGGACGTCACGGCGGCCTGGGTGATGTTGTCCAGGGCGCTGGTCGCCTCGTCCAAGAAGAGGACGACCGGATTGCCCGCGATCGCGCGCCCGAGGAGCAGCCGCTGTCGCTGCCCGCCGGACAGGATGGTCGATCCCTCGTCCACGGTGGTGTCGAGGCCCAGGGGAAGCGCGGCAACCCAGTCGGCGAGGCTGACTTGCTCCAGCACGTCCCACAGGCGCGCATCCTGCAGCGGCCCGCTCGAAACGGTGAGATTGTCGCGGAGAGTGCCAGGAAGCAGAAGGCTGGATTGCAGCACGACGCCGAACTGCCTGCGTAGCAGTGTCAGGTCAAGCACATCAAGATCCGCCTCGTC
This sequence comes from Candidatus Nanopelagicales bacterium, assembly GCA_049317345.1. Taxonomy (GTDB): domain Bacteria; phylum Actinomycetota; class Actinomycetes; order S36-B12; family S36-B12; genus Mxb001. The sequence continues at coordinate 30,761 of JBMOIL010000001.1, read as the reverse complement.
GTAGAGGATGGTGCCGCTGCGGGGCGATTCGAAGCCGAGCAGTAGCCGCAGCAGCGAGCTTTTGCCCGAACCCGACGTGCCGACGATGGCTACGGACGAACCAGCGGGCACCGTGAAGGTGATGTCACGCAGGATCCAGGGGAGGTCGTCGGCGTATCGGAAGCTGATGCGACGCACGTCGATGCGACCTGTGATCACCCCCGGATCCTCCCGCTGCTGCCCGCTCTCGGTTTCAAGGGCGAGGAGGGGTGCGACGCGGTCGATCTCAGGGATGATGCGCACGACCGCTCGGATGCTGTCGGCGATTCCAGCCAGCCCTGCTGTGAAGATGCCGTAGGCGGAGACGAAGGCGAGGAAGGTGGCTGAGTCGACCGACCCGGTAGGCAGGGCATAGGACACGATGACGACGAGCGCGAGGGCGAGCCCGATGACCGCCGTGCGCATGAGGTCGGACGCGATCTCGAGATTCCAACGGGCGTTGAAGGCCGAACGGTAGCGGCCATATGCGGCTGCCCACCTACCAAACGCGGAGACGTCGCCGTCGGACAGCCGCACGGGCACCCAACCGCGCAGGATGTCCAAGCTCACGCGCTCCATGTCGCTGCAGTCTTCGAGCTCGACCAGCACGCGGCGCCCCTCTGCTCGGCTCAGCGCGTAGGACACGGCGATGATCGTCACCCCTGCAGCGAGGGCGATGGCCCCTAGCGGCGGGCTCAGGATGACCATGAGGACGCCGTTCAAGAGGACTAGCGCCAGCGACATGAGACCCACCGAGACGCCTTGATCCAGTGCCGCTGCGATGGACCCACTCACGAGAACCCGGCTGGCCAAATCCGCGCTCGGCCAGCGGCGCAGGGAGCTGGCAGGCACCCGCAGCAGCCGGTCGAGGATGGCGCCCGAAGTGCTTGTCTCGACTGCGTCGCTCAGCCGACTGATCTGGTAGGCACGCGTGTACGCGAACATCGCTGCGGCTACGGCGAAGGAGACGAGGATGAGCGCGACGAGAAGCAGCCGTCCCCGGTCCCCGGTCGGGACAATGTCGCTGAAGATGATGGAGGTCGCGACGGGAACCGCGAGGCTGACGAGGCCGAGTAGCAGCGCCATGGCGATCGCGTAGCCGAAGTCACGTCGCGTCCCGACGAGGGACAGCCGGAGCAACTCCCGCAGGCCTGCGGCCCGGGGGGGCAGAGGTCGCGTGATCTCGTAGGCTCGCGGCGAGATCTCGGATGCGACGGAAGCAGTGACGGGGACCGGGTCGCGCTCGGGGCGCCACAGCCGCGGCCGGAACATCGGTCCCGGTAGGACGATGGCGACGCTTCCTGCGTGCTCGACGAGCAGGGGGGGCACGGTGCGTTGCCACCAGTCTTTGGCGAGGGTCACAGGCCTTGCGCGGACCGCAGAGCCCTCGACGATTCTGCGTGCCTGTTCGAGTGGCGCGGCAGACTCATCGACTGTGACCGGACGTGGAACGAAGTTGAGTTGCTCGCCGAGCAGGCCCACCACGGCGACAGCGCGCCCGCCACCATCCGGCGACGCGGGGAGGGATCGGCCCGGGTTCAGTACCCGGCCGAGCCGTGCGGCAGCGAGTTCGGCATCGAAATCGCGCTGCTCGCGGCTGCTCATGACGACATCAGATCCAGGTAGGGGCCAGGCTCGCCGGCCAGCGTGGAGTGGGTGCCCCGCTGGGCGACACGGCCGTCGTCGAGCACGATGATCTCGTCCGCATCACGCACGGTGGACAGGCGATGAGCGACGACGAGCACCGTGCATCCGCGGTCGCGCAGGTGCTGGACTACCTGCGCCTCGGTCCGCGCATCGAGCGCACTCGTTGCCTCATCGAGGACGATGAGCCGAGGCCTGCGCACCAGTGCGCGGGCGATCACCAGGCGCTGACGCTGCCCTCCGGACAGATCTCGGCCATCCTCAGCCAGTATCGAGTCGTACCCTCCCGGTCGCGCCGTAATGTCGTCATGGACGCAGGCATCCCGGGCGGCGGCGATGATGTCGCGATCGCGGATGCCTGGATCAAACATCGTGATGTTGTCGCGGATTGTGGCGGCGTAGAGCACGACGTCTTGGTTGACGAAGGTCACCTCGCGCGCACGCGCATCCCTGGGGTAGGACTCGATGGGGCGCCCGTCGAGGAGGACCGCTCCGCTCCAGGGCCGGTAGAGCCCGCCGACAAGGCGCCCGACTGTCGACTTACCGCTGCCGCTAGGACCGACGATGGCGATCACGCGGCCTGGCTCAGCCTGCAGGGATACGCAGTCGAGCAGCGGCGGCTGCCGCGGCGAGTAGCCGAAGGTCACGTCGTTGAGGGTGAGTGAGGCCGCCCACGGATCGATGGCCAGCCCACGCTTGCGCCGTCCGCTGACCCCCGACCTGCTGGCCGCGGCGAGCAGGTCGAGGGGATCCTCCTCTTCTTCGACCGCTGTGGCCTGCGCTGATGCCGGATGAGATACCCCTGGCCGCGTGGTCGCACGCTCCTCCGCAGGGACGTCTGGGTCGACCCCATCGGCGTAGGGGTCCCCAAGTGACGCTTCCACGGGCTGGTTGAGCACATCGTTCAACTGCTCCCAGGCTCCCCGGAGATTGAGCACCGAGTCGATGGTCGGCACGAGGATGATGAGGGGAGCAAGGAAGCCACCGAGCAGGATGCTGAACGCCGCCAGGGTGCCCTGGGTGATGCTGCCCTGCATGACGAGGTAGGCCCCGACGCAGAGGACGAGAGCGGTGGCGAGGGAGTTGGCCAGCACCGGGACCATGGCGAGATAGCCCCATAGCCGGGTATACCCCAGGGTGATGCGGCGGCCCACGGATGCAAAGGTGCGCTGGAAAGCGACATCTTCACTTCCGGTCGCCTTCAGCGTTTCGATCATGCGCAAGGTGACGCCTAGTTCGGTGGCCGTTACCGAGACTTCGCGCGCCTGCCGCTGGCGTACCTCCGAGCGCAGCAGCGTGATGCGCCAGACGAGGACGATGACGAGCAGGGGTCCGGATAGGGCGATGAGACCGAGGATCGGGGAATAGACGAACATCACCACGAGGTAGAACACGCTGGTGAGCTCGGCTAGCAGCGCCGTTGCGAACCGACCTGAGATTACGTCGGCGAGTTGCTCGTTCAGGCGCACCCGGTAGGAGAGGGTCGTGGCGTCGCGCTGGGTCAGGAACCACGCGGGCATGCGCAGGAGATGCCAGACGAAGTGGGAGGCGTTGCGGATGACGGAGACGGTGAGCAGGCGCTGCAGGCCGCGTGCCTGCAGGTAGCCGATCACGAGACCGACCGCCAACGCGGCCACGAGCCCGATGAAGATGCTGAGCGATCCCTGCCGGTCGCCGGCAATCAGGTACTCGTCGACGAATGCGCGGATGAGCGCCGGGGCCAGCAGGCCCGGGATGATGAGCGCGAGGCCGGCAAGCACGACGAACGCGATTCCGGGCCCACTGCCCTTCAGCCGACGTCCCACGCCCGTCCACAACTTAACTCCTCGGCGCGCCGTCGATCCGTCCAGCGCGAGCGCCTCCCCGCCCCAGGCCGCCCGCAGGTCGTCATCGCTGATCTGCAGGCGCCCCAGGATCGGGTCGACGGCGACCCAGCCGCTGCGGGTGCGCGACTCAAGTACGCGAGCGTGCGAGTGGCCCCATCGCACCATCGCGGGAAGGGCCATTGAGTCGAGTACGTCGGGGTTGCCGGACCGGATCTCGGCACGGACGCCGTAAACCTCAGCGGTGTCGGCGAGTTCACGGAAGCTCAGTCCGTCGCGCGTGACGCCGATGGTCCTGATCAGTTCCTCCTGGCCGATGCGCGTCCCGCACGCGGCGAGGAGCATCGCCAGGCAGGCGACGCCCGTCTCGTTGGCGCCGAGTGCGAGGCGCACGGGGACGTGCATCAGCCCAGCAATCGCACGAGCGGGGCCTGCTCGCCCACGATGATCTCTCCTGTGAAGGGCGTCCCCGCGAGCAGCGCGAACGGCGGACCCGCGCCGATGGTCCAGGCATAGCCCGAGGTCGTGTCCGCAGACGCGAGAACGATGCTGACCTCGAGCACCGGCCCGGTCAGGTCCTCGGAATTGGCCAGCCCGGCAATCCCCGCAGTGAGCTGCTCGAGGCGCGCTGAACTGATGGGAATACCGCTTACCGAGTCCACGGTGCCCTGGATGTAGCCGTACTCCGATGGTGATGCGGAGGAGGGGGAGATGAGCACCTGTTGGCCCGATGTGATGCGACCAGAGTCGGTCACCGGCACGAGTGCGATGGCGGTGAGCGGCTCGTCGTTTGTCTGCAGGATCATCAGTTCCTGTCCTGCGGTGACAAAGGCTCCGACCCTTGTGGCGACCTCGAGCACGGTGCCGGGGATCTTGGCCCTGACTTCTGCCGAGGCACCGAGATCGTCCTTGATCGACACGACGCTGGTGCCGACGTCGACCCGGTCCCCGATGTCGACGTAGACCGCGCTCACCGTGCCGGTCAGCGAACTCCTGATGGCGGAGACGCCACCGGATGTGGTGATGAGACCGCCGACAGCGACGCTGACCGGTGCCCGGGCGATGAAGCCCCAGGCAATGAATGCCAGGAGCAGCACGATGATCCCGATCAGGGCCACCCACATGCGTGGGCGAGCGAAAGTGGCTACCTGATCGACCCTCGCCACGGGGGAGACGCTGCCCTCCATGCGTCGACCCTAGCGATTCGGCTCACGGCGTTCAGGCGGACGGGTCAAGGCCTGCTACGGCGAGCTCTCGCGCGAGAGCCGCGTACGCAGTGGCGTCATGGGTGCGGAAGGCCTACCCCTGCAGATCTCACGACGTACGGGAAAGTCGATCTCATCTTCACGCTCCCGGAAAGCGACAACTGTTCGACCAGCAATTGCCGCCTCCGGCGACGAGTTCGAGGTCGGATTCGGTGAGTTCGTCGCTGGAGGGGATGGTGAGGTGGATCTAGGTGAGGGATTCTTCGTGCAGGTCGATCTGGACGGTGTCGGGGATGTCGAGGCCGACGATTTCGGAGAGTACGGCGCGCGGGTCGGCGAGGAGGGTGTCGCGGAAGCCAGGATCGGCGGTGATGCGCTCAGCGATGATCGCTTCGACTGCGGAGCGGGTGCGGACGGGCGCCACTAGGGACCGCAGGTCGTGCCGCATCAGGAGGTGTCCGACCAGTGGGGACCGGGACCTCCGTCATGGCCGCCCCGCCAAAACCCGCCGGCGACGAGTTCGAGGTCGGATTCGGTGAGACTTCCCGACGAGGCGATGGTGAGGTGGATCTGGGTGAGGGACTCCTCGTGCAGGACGATCTGTACGCCTTCGGGGATGTTGACGTCGACGACCTCGGACAGAACGGCGCGGGGGTCAGCGAGCAGGGTGTCGCGGAAGGCGGGGTCGGCGGCGATGCGTTCAGCGATGATCGCTTCGACCTCGGAGCGGGTGGGAGTAGGCGCCACTACGGACCGCAGGTCATCCCACGCAGGCCGGGTTGGACCAGCACACCCCGCCGGCAACCAACTCGAGGTCGGCGTCGCTGAGTGCCTCGCTGGAGGGGATGGTGAGGTGGATCTGCGTGAGGGACTCCTCGTGCAGGACCACCTGTACCGTCTCAGGGATGTCGAAGCCGACGACCTCGGAGAGTACGGCGCGCGGGTCGGCGAGAAGTGCGTCGCGGAAGCCAGGATCGGCGGCGATGCGCTCAGCGATGATCGCTTCGACTGCGGAGCGGGTGGGAATAGCCATGGGGACCTCCGAGCATCAGGGGCGAGTGGTTCGTTGAGTATGTCCCTATCTCAGGGGCGCGCGGTGGTTTCCGCGTGAACTCGTGACCCTAAGGGCATGTCACTGGGTCCGATGCGCTCGTCAGGGCCCGATGGAGAGGCAACTGCACACATCCGACCAGCACATTCCTCCGGCGACGAGTTCGAGGTCGCTCTCGCTGAGTTCCTCGCTGGAGGGGATGGTGAGGTGGATTTGGGTGAGGGATTCCTCGTGCAGGACGACCTGGACGCCCTCGGGGATGTCGAAGCCGACAACCTCGGACAGCACAGCGCGAGGATCGGCGAGGAGAGTGTCGCGGAAGCCAGGATCGGCGGCGATGCGCTCAGCGATGATTGCCTCGACTTCAGAGCGGGTGGGGACGGCCATGGGGACCTCCGGTGCCAGGCACGGAACTCGTGCAGGTGGTCTCAGTATGGGGCCCAGGCGCGGCTAGCCGCTAGGGATCGCCCGCGGACTTCCTGACCGCCGATATCGACTGCCGGTTCCCCCCGCCCCATCGGCAACTCGCTCGGTGATGATCTCCTCGACCTCTGGCTGAGTGAGAAGTGCCGGAGGGACCTCTCAGCCGGGGTTTTCGCAGGTGACCGGATCGGGGGTTCCGCAACTCACTGGGGGTCCCCAGACTCCGCCGCCGGCGACGAGTTCGAGGTCGGCGTCGCTGAGTGCCTCGCTGGCGGGGATGGTGAGGTGGATCTGGGTCAGGGATTCTTCGTGCAGGTCGATCTGGACGGTGTCGGGGATGTCGAGGCCGACGATTTCGGAGAGTACGGCGCGCGGGTCGGCGAGGAGTGTGTCGCGGAAGGCGGGGTCGGCGGTGATGCGCTCAGCGATGATCGCTTCGACTGCGGAGCGGGTGGGAATAGCCATGGGGACCTCCGAGCATCAGGGACGAGTGATCTATTGAGTATTCCCCCACCACAGGGGCGCGCCGTGGTTTCCGCGTGAACTCTTGACCCTGAGGTCATGTCGCGGGGTCCGATGCGCTCGTCAGGGCTCGGGGTGATAGCACCCTTCCGACCAGCACGTTCCTCCGGCGACGAGTTCGAGGTCGGCGTCGCTGAGTGCCTCGCTGGAGGGGATGGTGAGGTGGATTTGGGTGAGGGATTCTTCGTGTAGGTCGATCTGGACGGTGTCGGGGATGTCGAGGCCGACGATTTCGGAGAGTACGGCGCGCGGGTCGGCCAGCAGTGTGTCGCGGAAGCCGGGGTCGGCGGCGATGCGCTCAGCAATAATCGCCTCGACCTCAGAACGAGTGGGAACGGCCGTGGGGTCCTCCGTATGGGCCTGCGTGATTGGTGAGTATGGCGGCTCTGCGGGCCCGGTGGCTAAGCGCAGCCCTCTGGGCGATTTCGTATGTCATCCCCCCACCCTGCTCCGGCGACGAGTTCGAGGTCGCTCTCACTGAGTTCCTCGCTGGAGGGGATGGTGAGGTGGATCTGGGTGAGGGATTCCTCGTGTAGGACGACCTGGACGTTGTCTGGGATGTCGAAGCCGACAACCTCGGACAGCACGGCGCGGGGGTCGGCCAGCAGGGTGTCGCGGAAGGCGGGGTCGGCGGCGATGCGTTCAGCGATGATCGCTTCGACTTCGGAGCGGGTGGGAATAGCCATGGGGACCTCCGAGCATCAGGGGTGAGTGGTTCATCGAGTATGCCCCCTACTTGAGGGGCGCGCGGCGGTTTGCGCGTGAACTCTTGGCCCTGAGGGCATGTCGCGGGGTCCACTGCACTCGTTAGGCGCAGATCACGGTGCCGCCGCCATCGGCCCAGCATGCGCCTCCGGCGACGAGTTCGAGCTCGGCTTCGCTGAGTGTCTCGCTCGAGGGGATGGTGAGGTGGATCTGGGTCAGGGATTCCTCGTGCAGGACGACCTGGACGCTCTCGGGGATGTCGAAGCCGACGACCTCGGACAGCACGGCGCGGGGGTCGGCGAGCAAGGTGTCGCGGAAGCCAGGATCGGCGGCGATGCGCTCGGCGATGATCGCCTCGACTTCGGAGCGAGTGGGAATAGCCATGGGGACCTCCGGGCATCAGTGTCGAGCGGGCCCGGCAGGGTGATGTTGAGTTCGGCTGCATCACCTTCACGTGCACTGCCGTGAACCACTCCGGCAGACCCATCCCCGCCGCTATCCGGGGAGTTCTTGATGGCAGCGGTTGTTCACCGGCTGGATCGAAGCGGGCTAAGACGCCGGATACGGGTAGCACCCGTCGGACCAGCACAATATGCCTCCGGCGACGAGTTCGAGATCGCTCTCGCTGAGTGCCTCGCTGGAGGGGATGGTGAGGTGGATCTGCGTGAGGGACTCCTCGTGCAGGACCACCTGTACCGTCTCAGGGATGTCGAAGCCGACGACCTCGGAGAGTACGGCGCGCGGGTCGGCGAGAAGTGCGTCGCGGAAGCCAGGATCGGCAGCGATGCGCTCAGCGATGATCGCCTCGACTTCGGAGCGGGTGGGAATAGCCATGTGGACCTCCGGGCATCATGGTCTAGTGACTCCTTGAGTATGCCCCCTACTTCACGGGGACGCGACCCATGCGGGCGATTCACTGAGCAAGTCGGTTTCGGCGTACACCATCCGTCGCTGTCCGGTCATGTCGATGGCCCGAATCGTCGAGCGTGCGCGGTTAGCCGCTGTTTGTGGGCCGCGCCCCACCATCACCAGTGGCCCGAGCCCGCGGAGCATGTCGAGGATCCGGCCCAACTGCACCTGGGCATGCACGGGGAGATAGTGAGAGAAGGCGCTGTCGATCACGACCGTGACCGCCTCGCGGGACAGGCACTCGCGGATCACATCCGGAGCGACCTCGAGCACGTCCCCCGCGATCAAGTGAGGCGGGCGTCGGGAGGCGACCCGGATGCCCAGGTCGAGGCGCTCCTCGCGCTGGGCCGGACCGGGCCACTGGTACGAATGCAGGAGCCTCGGAGTGCGCGGGTCACGGGCGTCGAGCGGTCGGAGGTCGATGCCCACGGCGGACTCAATCGGCACGGGTGTGGCAAGCAGGTCCCGTGGGACCGCCATGGGGTAGTCGACGGCTTCGAGAGATCCCTGGGGCGTCCAGGCGGCGTTGCTAAACCGGATGGAGATGTCCGAAGCCAGGAGCAGCATGCCGGCGGACGTCCCCAGGTCGACGATGCGCAATGGCCGGCCGGGGTACCACTGGGAGGTGAGGCACAGGCCCGGAACGATGTCGCCGAGACGCAGTGGATCGGTGTACTGCACCAGACCCGTTGCCACCGCCTCGCTGATCTCGTCGGCTAGACGGAGCGCATCGGCCCTCGTAGCTTCTACGTCGCCCACGAAGGGGTCGGTGGCGCGCCCCTCGAATGCGGCCAACCGCAGCGCCGCGAGTACGACGAGCGGGGACTCGGGAACACCTGCCTCGGGCTCGTCGGCGAAGGCACGCGCGAGCCGTGCGTAGGCGGGTGCGTCGTGTGTCTGGAAGGTGTCTGCCGCTCTGTCCCAGGAGTTCATCCACGACAGGCGGTTGCTCGCCACGGTCTAGGCCGGGAGGTGGAAGAACTGTGGCCGGAGCGGAACCGGCACGAAGGGGCGCCGACGCGGGTCGGCGTTCCACACGCGCCGGGCGTAGCTCGGCACGAGCTCGACCACGCGACCGGTCGCCCCGGCGATCGACGACTCGCCTTCGCGTAGCTCGGCTTCGCGGGGCTGCCAACCGATGTCCGGCAGTAGCCGTCCATCCGCCAGATCCGACATCACCTCGGGATTCACGCGTCGCGAGACCACGCAGTGCGCCTCGTCACGCACGAAGGCACTCCCGTGCCGCGCACGTGCACGGGAGGCGCAGCCACCTGCGCACGTGTCCACCATGTAGCACGAGGAGCAGTGGGGCATGTCGTAGCCGACGCGCGACTGCAGCTTTTCTTCGCGCAGGGGCCAGATCTCGAGTCGGGAGGTGATCGAGTTGAGGGTGCCAATGATGAAGGGATCCTCGGGGTCATTGCCGTCCGTGGCCTCGACGCACGCTGAGACAAAGCCATCCGGGGTCAGCGCGGTGAGTCCTGAGATGGCCCCGCAGTGCCGCCCGTTGCCGACCCGGGCATGGGAAAGGCCTGCGGTCGTCACGTGCACTCCGAGGCTGAGCCCGAGGCGAAAGGCGTCGAGGAATGCCTCGGCGAACTCCAGCGGATCGGGTGGTCCGTCCTCGAGGTTGGCTCCCCGCCCCACGAGACTGGCCGCCTCGATTTGCACCGATCCGATTCCCACGTCGGCGGCGTCTTCGACAAGGGCATTAAGGAAGGGGAGCCCATCTCGTGTCAGGGTCGCGCGCGTGGAGATGTGCTTCCCCGACTCGCGAAGGGCGCGCAGATTCGCGATGACTCGATCTCGGCTGTCGGTCCCGGCGGCTGTGGGCCTCTGGTCTGCCTGGCGGGGCCCGTCGTAGGAGACCATGACGGACCATTCCGGCTGGGACAGTGTGCGCAGCACGCTCGGACCGAATGTGCCGTTGGTGATCGTGTTGACAGATGAACGAAGACCCCGCTCGGCTGCGAGAGCACGAAAGCGCTGCCAGGAGGACTCCATCACAGCGAAGTTAGTCGTGGGCTCACCCCCTCCGTGGAAGTTGAGCTCCGCCACTTCCACCTGCGGTCCGAGGCCCTCGAAGAAGTCCTCGATCGCCATGAGTGCGTGCTCAAGGCTCAGGCGTGGGCCAGAGCCGGGGCCTGAAGTCGCGTAGCAGTAGACGCACCGCAGATTGCATGAACTCGTTGGATAGAGAAAGAAGGTAGCCACAGCATCCGAGCGCGGCGTGAAGGAGTGCACGGGATCGGGCCGCTCGGCGTCAAGAAGGATCCCAGCGGTCACCAACTCATCGAGGAATACCGTGTCCGCAAGCGTTGCCTCGGAGAGGAGGTCGCCTGGCCGTCGCGCAGTGGCGAACTGCTGAAGCAACGCCCATGTCGGAGCAGAAACAGATAGGTAGGCCAAAGGCACAGCCGACGTATGTGCGTACTGACGACCCTGCCACACGAAGGGGCGCAAGCGGTCCGTAAGCACGAGCGGCCGCTCGAGCGTGCTCACGACTGGGCTATCCGTCCGAAGCACAAGTCACCTCTTCCATCCAGGGTTGACGCTACAGCGCATGTGGATCCGTCGAGTCCAAACGCCCTAGGTTGTCGGACACGAACAGAGCCCGGCTTGTCTGCAGTCCGACCAGCAAGATCGGCGGCGGTGCACTCAGCGATGAGCGTCCCACCTCGGATCGCGTTGGAAGAGCTATGCGATCTCCACGTCGTTGACGGCTAGATGCAGCCGGCGGAGCAGCACATGTTGAACTCTGACCAGCACTCCCCGGCGCCAGCCACCAGTTCCAAGTCGGCCTCGCTTAGTTCCTGGCTGGACGGGATGGTGAGGTGGATCTGGGTGAGAGATTCCTCGTGTAGGACGATCTGGACGCTCTCGGGGATGTTGAAGCCGACAAGCTCGGATAGTACGGCGCGAGGGTCGGCCAGCAGCGCGTCGCGGAAATCAGGGTCGGCCGCGATGCGCTCGGCGATGGTCGCCTCGACTTCGGCGCGGGTGGGAACAGCCATAGCAAGCCTCCACGTAGATAGGCACGGCGTGTCGACCGACAACTCTAGGCCCCTTGGGTGTCGCTGTCACCCCCCCGTTGAGATCAATTCATGGGGGCGTCAGCCGTGGTCGCATGAGCACGAGCCGCTCTCGCATGCCTCATCGCCAGCCCAGAACCCGCCCGCGACGAGTTCGAGGTCGGAGTCGCTGAGTTCCTCTGTGCCGGGAATGGTGAGGTGGATCTGGGTGAGCGATTCCTCGTGCAGGTCGATCTGAATACCGTCGGGGATGTCGAGGCCGACGATTTCGGAGAGTACGGCGCGCGGGTTGGCGAGGAGTGCGTCGCGGAAGGCAGGATCGGCAGCGATGCGCTCAGCGATGATCGCCTCGACCTCGGATCGGGTGGGAACAGCCATGGAGACCTCCAAGTCGACAGCGCTTGACGCACAGGTTCATTGACGTATGGGCCTAAACGGGCCACCGAACGAAACGCTTTCGATGAACAAGTGGGGGGCATGCGCCAGGCTCAACTTGTCGCTGCCTGCTCCTTCACGGAGTGCTACCTCATGTGGTGCACCCATCCACCCAGCACCTGCCGCCTGCGACGAGCTCGAGGTCGCTCTCGCTGAGCTCGGCGCTGGAGGGGATGGTGAGGTGGATCTGGGTGAGGGACTCCTCGTGCAGGACGACCTGGACGGTGTCGGGGATGTCGAAGCCGACGACCTCGGAGAGTACGGCGCGGGGATCAGCGAGGAGCCCGTCGCGGAAGGCGGGGTCGGCGGCGATCCGCTCGGCGATGGTCGCCTCCACTTCGGATCGTGTCGGGACAGCCATGGGAAACCTCCGAGTCTGGGCCAAGTAGGCCTACATAGCGATGATGCCACGTCAAGAATGGACCTCGCGGCCCCTTCGGGGGTGAGTTTCTCTGTCGGGGCCGGCGACCCCCAGGCATGGCTACTATCACCACGTGTTCCTGTCCAATCGACAACGTCGGATTCGCACATGACATCGGCGAGCCTGTCGTGGCGACCTGACCGCTCGATCATCGTGAGCGCCGACGACGCTGAAGTCTGGATGTTCGGTGGTGATGGCCCCGTGCGCCTCGCCGGTCGAGGCGCCGGCCCCCTGGCGCGTGCCGTGGACGCGGGTGGCGACGAGGAGACGATCGTCGCGAGTGCGGAGTCCGCGGGACTTGCTCGTGACCGTGCGCGCGAAATCCTGGGCAAGTGGCGAGCATCGGGACATGTTGTCGACCAAGGCTCGGCTGTGGGCCCCACTCCTGCCTCCGTGCGTGTTATCGACGCCACCGATGGCCTCGATGACGCTCATCTCCTCTCGGAGGCGCTGCGCGCCATCGGCGTAGATGTGCACGACTCACCCGGCGCGCTCCCGGTCGTTGTCGTCCCCCACGCGCTCGCGATGCAAGGGGCGGATCAGGTGCCGGACGGTCCATACGTCGCCGTGAGCATGCGGGGGGCGCGTGCGGTCGTCAGCCCGGTTCTCGTCCCCGGGGAGCGCGGTCGCTGCCCCGCATGCCTGGACGCTCGCTTGCGCCATCGCCTGTCCGCCGAGGTCGTCGGCGCGCAGCGCGTCGGACTCGCGGTACCACCGGCTCACCCGATCCGTCATCCGTCATCCGTGGCCGCTGCCGCTGCCGCCGTCGCGCAGATTGCCACAGCATCGGAGTGGGAGAGGCAGGTCGTCGCCTTCGATGTCAGTACTGCGGCGATGCAGCGGTACGTGGTCGTTCCCGTCCCTGGGTGCGCCGCGTGCGAGCCGGGTGGCCCGACTGCGCGGATGCGACATCTCGATGGCCCGCTGTCACTGGAGGACGCGACCTTCGACGACGGTGGCGGGGGCGGCTATCGCACGGTGGACCCGGAGGACACATGGGACGACCACGCTCACCTCGTCAATGACGTCGTCGGTCTGGTGCCCTACGTCGTCCCCGGGCCCCGCCGTGAGCTGCGCTCCTACTCGTCCGGGCTGAACGCCGCAGCGCTGGACGATCCCGTTGCATTCTCCTCGCGACTGAGGTCGGGTGCGGGCGGGAAGGGGATCACCCGGTCGGGCGCTCGCACCGGGGCGCTCGCGGAGGCTTTGGAGCGAGGCGGACTGCGGGCGACGGGGGGCGAGCCGTTCAGACGGGCCCGTATGGCTGACCTCGAGGGTGCCATCCACCCCAATGACGTCGAGCTCTTCAGCGAAGCGCAATTACGCAAGGCCGAGGGACTTGCCGCGTTCGGGATGCTGAATGTGCCCGATCAGGCTGGCCATCGACCGGTCCCACTCCCCTTCGACGTCGAGGTCGAGCACGACTGGAGCCCGGTCGCGGATCTGCGCACCGGTGAGACGAGGTGGTTGCCGTCATCGCTCGTGTGGTTCGACTGGCCCGGTCTGGATCCGGGCGCCTACCGCGGATCTTCCAACGGCGCTGCCGCCGGCAACACGCTTGAAGAGGCGATCCTCCAGGGCCTGCTCGAGTTGGTCGAACGCGACTCGGTTGCGCTGTGGTGGCATCCGATGTGCAACCGTCCGGCGTTCGACCTCGCTGCGTGGGATGACCCTCGGATCGAAGCGGCTCTCGCGCCGCAGCGTGCGCTCGGCAACGAGGTTTGGGTCCTGGACATCACCTCCGACCTCGGGATCCCGGCCGCGGTTGCTGTTGCGCAGGGCATGCCGTCCACACAGGCTCCGATCATGGGATACGGCGCGCACGTCGATCCGGCTCTCGCCGTCGTCCGCGCCCTCACCGAGCTGGCCCAGATGCAGGCCGGCTTCTATCGCTGCGTGACCGATGCGGTCGAGGGCATGGGTCCCGGGGAGCAGAAGTGGTTCACGCAGGTGACCGTCGCCGACCACCCGTGGATGGCCCCGCACGGTCATGTCGCCCCGCCCGATGCGCCCCGCTACGCCGCCCTGGGTGACGCCATCGATGACGTGGTCGCTCGCATGGAGCACGCTGGCCTCACCGTGCTCTGGGCCGACTCCAGCCGGCCGGACATGCAACTGAGCATCGTGCGGACCTACGCCCCGGGCATCCGCCATTTCTGGAATCGCTACGCACCCGGCCGGCTCTACGACGTACCTCCACTCTTGGGCTGGCGCGATGGGGGCTACGGCGAGGCCGACCTGAACCCGAGGGCCATGATCCTGTGAGTAGTCAGATGCCCTGGCTGCGTTTCCACGCCTACGTCGTGGGATTGCCCAAGACGGGATCGACGTCGCTCGCGGGTCTCATGGGCGAGTACCGCGCGGGCCACGAGACGTGGTTGGACTTCCTCGCGACCGCCGGCGTCGCGCGCGCGCGAGGCGAGATCGACGACGCCGCCTTCTGGGCGACCGTCAAGCGCCGATTCGTGCCCCTGCGAGCGGAGATGGATGCGGTGACCTGCCATCACCTCTACGCGGACGTCCTCATGGAGCAGTATCCCAAGGCAAGTTTCATCGTGACGTACCGTGATGTGCGCTCGTGGGTGAATTCCATGCTGAGCATGTGCACCTCTGTGCGGCGCATGCCAACTGATTACCAGGAGAGACGGCGCGGTTGGATAGACAGCTACGGCGATTGGGCGGGTGAGGGGACCATCCCCTTTCGTTTCGGACGAGATGACATCGACACGGTTGCGCTTCCCGCTCTGATGCGCACCTGGGCGACCTACATGCGTCACATGCCGACGGTGCTTCCCGCTGAGAGCACACTGTGGCTTAAGACCTCCGAGATCACCGCCCGCACGCCGGAACTTGCAGAGTTCCTGAAGATCCCCGTGGATTCGCTGGTCATGGATGCCGTGCACAGCAACAGGACCGTGGCCACATTCGACCGTTTCGTGATCGCGGATCGAGACGAGGTCGATCGGGTCTATGCCGAGCACTGCGCTGAACTCATGGCAGAGCACTTCCCCGACGAGCACGCACGGATCCTGAATCGCACGGTGAACTCGGACCCGTCCGGATGGGACGACTACCTCCGTCGCGTCGATGCGGAACTCGTGGGCTGGGACAACCAAGAGGGTCGGCCGCAGTGACCAGCGTGTGGTCCGCCCTGGCTCGGACCCCGGAGGATGCCCGCGGCGCTGGCACTGCATTCCTCGTCGAGCGCCAGTCGCCTGAGGGACTGTGGTCGGACTTCCTCCTCGCACCCGGGCTGTCTGACGAGTGGATCACCGGGTACGTCGGCGATCGAATTGCGGGCGAAACCGGTACGCGCGATGCGGTAGACCGAGCGTGGCGGGCGCTTGAGGCGCGGCGCCACGAGCGGACGGGTGCCGGGTGGGGATACAACGTGCAGGTCCCTCAGGACGCGGACTCCACCACCTGGGCGTTGCGCCTCGCCCAGCGAATCGGACGTGGAGACGACCAGATTGCTCGGGATGCGCGTGCGAGCCTGACGGCGTTCACGCACTCTGACGGGCTTCTCGGGACGTATGGCCCCACGGCCGATATTGCACGCTTCATCGATGCCAACTCCGATCAGGACTTCCGCGGGTGGACTGCCGGTCATGCGTGCGTCACGGCGGCCGCTGCTTCCGTCGACGGACTCGTCGACCCCGCCGTCCTCGTCGCGGCGCAGCGCCCGGACGGCCGGTGGCGCAGTTATTGGTGGGCGTCTGATTCCTTCGCGACGGCCCTGTCCGTGGAGTCTCTTTCGCCCTTCGACTCCGCTGCGCCCGCACTCGCGCATGCGGGTGACTGGGCCTTGGCCGCCCTGACCTCGGATGGCCTGACTGCCTTCGAGACCGCCAACCTCCTGCTCATCGCTGTCCTCACCGGCCGGTCCGGGGAAGCGCCGGCCGTATCCGCAGTGCGCGCGCTGACCTTCACCATGCTCCCCGACGGGTCGTGGGCTCCCGGCGCGCTTCTGCGCGTGCCGCATCCCGAGGACACCGACCCTGATTCCGTGGTCGACTGGGTTCCCGGTGGCCGCATCGAGGGCGCCGTGGTGGAGGATCTGCGTCGGGTGTTCACCACCGCCACGGTCGTGCGCGCTCTGGGCGCCTTGACGCGAGAGGGGACGACCGGTGGGCACGTCAGCTGAGGTCGATCCGATGTCCCGCGAGGTCATCGACCATGCGTTTCCTAACGACCCCGTGGCCTACTTCCGCCAGCATGGCTACAGCGGGCGCAAGGGCTTCTACACCCAGGACGAAGCAGTGTCCCTCGGTAGGCGCGTCTGGCAGCTGCACGATGCGATGCAGGCGACTCTCCCCGCGGATACATCGAGCATCCAGCGGTCGATGCCGTGGCCGGTATCCGCGATACCCGACGACCTTGTGGCTGACTTGCGCCTGGTCGAGTTGACCGACATCGCACGTGAACTCCTCGACGGAGACGAGCCGCACGTCATGTCCTGGCAGGCCTTCGCCCGGCGGGCAGGCGCTCCTGCGACGCCCTGGCACAGCGATGACGTGGCCGTCCCGGTGGCCGGTCCCTGCGTTGCATTCTGGATTCCCCTCACGCACGTGCCCACCCGCACCGGCCTCGTTGCACTTGCCGATGTCGATGGCACCGGCCCGCGGCCTGCTCGCCAGTGGGATCTCGACCCCGGAGATCTCACGTGGCACAACATGACCGTTGTGCATAAGGCCGAGGACTGCCCCGTCGACTTCCTGGCCTTCGGCATCGCAGTCGCTGGTTCTCGAGCGCGGATCGACCTGGGCGACTGGCCGCAGTTGCGCGGCATGCGCGGGCAACTGTGTCGTCGGATCTCACCTGACCTGCGCCACCGCGGCTCCGTCGTGACCGCCGCCACCCCTGCCTTGGCATCGCTGACCCGCTCGTGATGCCCGCCTTTCCCCGGAGGGTGCCAGACTCCCTCGTGGGCCTTGTGGATCCCATCATCGAGATCCTCGGGCCGCTGGTGCCCGAGGCCGACGCTGCTCGTGCTCGCGACGCGCTATCTCATCTAGATGTGCTCTCGACGATAGCCCTCGGCCTGGAAGTCGTGTTGCCGCCGCATCCGGCAGCCTGTGACATCTCAGTCCTGATGCCGTCCCGGCGGGTCCCTCACTTTGCTCGAAGTGGCCATGGCGCCCTGTCATCCCTGGCCATGTCGGTTGGGTCGTCGGAGAGCACGTGGTGGGAACTCGACACGTCCGAGGCCCGCAGCCCTGTCGGGGTGTTCATCCGCTCAGAGTGCACCGATGCCCTGCCGACTGTCAGAGGCGCTGCCGAGTCGGATCATGAACTTGCTCGAGCCGTCGGCATCCTCGAGTCTGCGATTGCCCCCCACTGGCGCGGTCCAGGTCGACTGATCGGTTTCTTCCCCGAACGTCAACCCTCGCCGGTGGCTGCGGCCCTCCTACCTGACTTCGACAGTGCGGCAGTGGGTCTGATCGAAGGGCTCGCTTCGTGGGCGACGATCGCCGTGGATCCCCGGAGCGCCCTTGTTGCTCACCTGATGCGCGAGCTTGATGGCTCGGCGGTCGCGGTGGGCACGGATGCCGAGGGCCGCAGCTCTGTCTCGTGGGAAGGCTCCTTCTGGGAACGTGAGAAGGCGATGGTGGAGGGAAGGTGGCACCCCGTGCTACAGCCAAGCCCTCTGTGGGGGGATGCCGCTCGCAGCCTGTCCGCGCTGCTCGAGGTCCAGGGCATCCACATGTTCGACTCGCTTCCGGCGATTCGTCTGCTCAGCGGCATTGACCACATCAAGATGGGGCCGGGTGGCAAGGTCAAGGCGTACGTGGGAGCGCACATCCTGCTGCCGGGGCAGAGGTAGCCTGAGCATGCGCGAAGGGAGGTGCACATGAGCGGGTGTGTGCTGTCGAATGACTACGATCCGGCGACCCTTCACGTGATGGCGCCACCGCTCGATCACGTGGCCTTCCTCTCCGAGCACGGCTTCTCGGCAGTAGCCGATGCCGTGCCCGCAGACCTTGCCGCTGCGGCGGGGGCCGACCTGCTGCGGTTGCATCACGGCGTGTGGGGCAGCAGCGCATCCACGGTTACCGATCGCCGCGAGGAGCGGCACCTCGCATGGCGACTCGACGAGGCACCCGATTCCGTCATCGACCTGCTGGGACAGGAGTCCCTGCACCGCATCGTCTACGAGGGGTATGGCCGAGATGACGTGCGCTTCGCCACGTGGGTCATCTTCTATAGGCCTGCAGGCGAGCCCGGCACCTTCTGGCACGCGGACGCCGGGTTTATCCCGATCACCGGCCCGGTCCTGCAGTACTGGCTGCCCGTCATCGCCGCGCCCACCGAGCAAGGGCTGCTCTACCGTTCCCGCCAGACGGGTGATGCCGAGAGCTACACCTTCAGCGGTATGACTCCTGGCGCGCTGTCGTATCACGATGTGAACGCCGAGCATGCTGGCCAGACGTACGAAGAGATGACTCTGGCCGTCAGTTTCATCACCTATCTCGACGGTGCGCGCCTGGAGTCCGATGACCGCCCGCTCTTCACCGACGGCCGTGAGCGCTACCGCAGGCGGATCTTCCCCGATCGCGCCTATGGCGCCCGTGCGGTCAACGCGGTGACGCCGCTGCTCACTGAGATCCGTCCTCAAGCTCAGTGAGGGGGCTGTCATCGTCTTCGCTATCTCTCGTCGAGTGCATCTCATCGGGTGCGGCATGCCCAAGAGCGGCACGACGTCAATCGCAACGATGCTCGCTCCTGTGCTTCGTGCGCGCCACGAGTTCGAGATGGATGAGGCAGCGCATGTGCGCCTCCTTGAGCAGGCCGGGGAGATGACGCGTGCAGACGTGGCAGCGTGGCTGATTGCCCGCGATCAACGCTGCAACGCCGAGGTGGACTCGACCAGTTTCCTGTGGTCCTGGGCCGACCGCTTGCCCGCCCTCTTCCCCGACGCTCGCTTCGTCGCCACGGTGCGGCATCCACGCGACTGGTGTCGTTCCCTCGCCGGAATGCTGATTGCGATGGGTGAGGTGAGCGAAGAGCACCTTGCGTGGGGACGCGCGAGCGGCGCTGACGACATGGGATCACAGCCCCTCGAGGAGCCGCAGGCATTTCTTAACGCGGCCATGGGCTACTGGCGCCAGGCGGCACAGGCCATCGCCGCGTTGCCCCGGGACCGCACCTGGTGGTGCCGGACCGAGGACCTGTCGACGAGAGCGGACGATCTCGCGCGATGGGCGCGGGTGCACCCAGATTGGCTTCGACGCGCTCCGGCAAATAGAGCGACCGTGCCCGCCGATGCGGTGCGCGAGGCGCTGGCCGACGAGTGGGTGGACGCGGCGGTCGGCCACGGCGACGAGGAAACCTGGCGAGAACTCGCTGCCCTCGCCGATGGGTCCTAGAGCGGCATCGCCAACCAGAACTCTCCCACGGGTATGTACTCATCCTCATCGAGTCCCAGGGCATCGAGCACGGGCGCCGTGGGACCACTCCCGATCGGGCACATGGCAAGACCAAGTGCCGTGGCCCCGAGTTGCAGGGCGTGCAGGATCACCCCGCAGTCCTTGAGCGCGAGCGCATGGGCAATCCCCTCGTACTTCCACGCCAGGCGCGCGTGACGGCTGATGAGCAGGCCGTGGACAGCGACAGTCGTCTCGCCGAATTGCTCGGGTACGTCCGCGACGCGCACCAGCGCATGCTCCTCAGGGTCGTACCACCACGCCCCGGAGTCGATGCCCGCGACATTGCGCACGCCGAGCCACAGCCCAATCGAGTGAGTGCCACCTCCCGAGGGAATGGGACGCATAATGCCGTCGTACGACGTCGCCGATTGGGGATCGCGTAGACGCGAATCGGTCACGCGCAGGGTGTGCCACAGGAGGGAGCCGAGCCGATCGAGTTCCAGCGCCTTGTCGCTAGTGTCGAGATGGCTGCGACGACTCTCCGTGACCTGCCAAATCCCTGGGCCGGGGTCGCCGGGGTCGGGAATAGGCAACTCGATCACGGGACCCACGTGCGGTGGCCGAGAGATGGCGGGCTCCGGGTCGTGGACGCCGGCGAAGCGGAAGGTCCCGCCGCTCGGGGCGGAGTCCATGCGCGATCGCGAGGCAAAGTATCGATCGTGAAACTCCCAGTAGCGCGCGAGCCCGTCGTCGTCGCTGTCGTCGAGGAGGCAGCCCATCGCTAGGAGCGACCCGAGCTCGACTGGCCCCTCGCCGGAGGTGAATGCTGCTGATGCCTCGCCTGACAAGATCGCGCAGAACGGCGAGCGTCCGGACTCCACTAACCACAGGTCCCCGGTTGAGCGCATGAGCGCGAAGCGTGACAGATGGATGCTGTGCTCGACGGCCTCGGTGGGTGGCTCCGGAAGCGGAAGGTCACTGCGCAGCGGCAGAAGCGTTGCCCAGATCGTGCCCCTGGGATCCATGGCCTGCCAGCAAATGAGCCGCCTGTGGTGGAGGGTCTCGAGGACGCCCCTCACGTCGCGGCCAGCGCGTGGCGTGCCCACCTCCAGCAGGCGCTGCAGTGTCGCGCCCTCCTCGAGGGCGTCGAGCAGCGGACCGTCGGTGAGCTGTGTGTGCCCGGTGGTCCCGTGGAGCCCAGACCAGGTGCGTTTCACCCCTGGAGCCAGTGCGACAACTAAGGCCGCGGGACGCCCGCTGACCTGCACGACTAGGTCTCCTGGCGGAGAGCGAGGTCTCGGAAGGGGCCGGGGTGACTGATGAGCTCCTCGTATGTGCCCTCATCGACCAGCCGGCCACCGTCGAGCACGAAGATGCGATCCGCGTTGCGGATCGTTGAGAGGCGGTGCGCTACGACGAGGCGCGTGATGTTCAGCTGGTCGAGCGCCGAGACAATCCCGGCCTGCGTGATGTTGTCCAGCGCGCTGGTGGCCTCGTCGAGGACGAGCACGCGCGGCCGGCCTGCGAGTGCGCGAGCGATGAGGATGCGTTGGCGCTGGCCTCCCGATAGCGTGCCGCCGCCATCGGATACGGGAGTGTCCAGACCCATGGCAAGCTTGCGCACATCGTCCCCCACGAAGGCGGCATCGAGAGCAGCCCAGACCTCGTCCTGCGTGAGCGTCCGGCCCATGGCGACGTTTTCGCGGATGCTGGCAGGAAGAAGAACCGCCGACTGCAGCACCGATCCCACCTGGCGTCGCACGGCTGGCTTGTCCAGGCCGCTGAGATCTCGGCCGTCGACCAGCATGACGCCGGATTCGGCGTTCTCCAGGCCCAGGATGATGCGCATCAGCGTCGTCTTGCCGCATCCTGACGGTCCGACGATGGCCACCTGCTCGCCAGGGTTGACCGTCAGGCTCACGTGGTCCAGGACCGGGGGCAGGCCCGGCGCGTAGCGGAAGACGATGTCTCGCACCTCGATGAGTCCGCTCAACGCACCGGGCTGGATTCCGTCGCCCCCGCCTTCGGGCACGGCCTCGAGCGCGGGGCGGGTACGCAGGAGAGACTGGCGCGCCACAACAGCGGCGCCGCCCGACATGGCGAGGGCGGAGATAGCAACCGTGCCTGCCGTCGCAGCCGTCTGCGCGGTGATGAAGTCACCGAAGGTGCCACCGGTCACGCCGATGACCGCGATGATGACGATGAGCGTGAACACGGGCCATGCTGCGATGACCACACCCTGGACCATGGTGATCCGACGGAGACTGAGATCCGCCTGGGCGAAACGCGCCTGGAGCTGCGCCCAGCGGAGGAAGGCGCGCGACTCGGCCCCGCTCACGCGCAGGCGCGGAATGGCCCTCAGGATCTCGATTAGCCTCCCGCTCGCATCCGCGGAAGCGGTGATCCGATCGGATGCCCGTGACACGGTGGCGCGCAGGAAGCCGGCGATGACGAGCCCCTGCAGAGCGAACACGATGAGCAGCGCGACGAGCAGCACCGGGCCGGTGGTCGCGATGGCGAGTAGAGCACCGAAAATTGCTGCGGTGTTAAGTAGTTGAGTGAGGGTCTCGTCCGGGAATGCAGCGGACGCGAAGTTCACCGAGCTCGCCTGATTGAGTCGATCGCCAAGTTTGCGTGAGCCATGCCACGGTGCGGGCAGTCGCATGATGCGTTCCCACACAGCACCGGAGGCGACGGCCACGGATCGGCTCCGCGCGCGCAGCAGCGCCAGGGCGCGCACTGCCTGCCATGCCGCGCCCGCCAGCACGATGAGCAGGAGAGCGATGAAAATTGCGGCGTAGGCGGTCGCGGGAGCGTCCTGGGAGAAGAGCGTCGGCAGCCTGCCCAGGAGAAACGGTGTGAAGAAGGCCATAGAGGCAACGAGGGCGGTGACGATGCCTACCGCGACCCACTCGCGTGCGCTGCCACGCTGTGCGAGCCGGACGAGGTCGGAGAGGCTGCTCGGTCGTGGCGGAAGGACAGGCAGGAACTCGATGGCCTTCCGGGAGATGCGTTCGGCTACCTCGTCGTCTACTGGCAGGCCCTGGCCGTCGGCATCGATGAGCACCCAGCCGCGTCGCCACACGAGCGCTCGGGGCTCGCTAGCGCGGGAATGCTCCTGCACGACGTCGACATACTTCGCAGTCCCCTCGCGACGGTGCCATCCTGCCTCGAGCGTGATGGGCCGGGCGCGTGCGTCGGCGACGGCGGCGAGGGCGGCCGCGGGATCCCGTCCGCTGTCGACATCCTCGGCGGCCCGAAGTAGCGCCTCATCGGTGATCGTCAGACCGCTGGCCCGTGCTGCTGTCAGTGCCGCGAAGAGTTGCTGGGATTGGGCTTCGTCCGCAAGGGCGGGCGGACGCTCCTTGGCGCCGACCGCCGTGGTGAGCAGATCCACCCCCTTGTGGATTGCTGCGCCCGAACGTGCGTCCACGGCCTGGCGTTCGAGGGCCGCCGCAAGGTCCGCCCGGCGTGCCCGCGACTCGACCGCGGAGACCGTGAGTCGCCCCCACACGTCGAGAGCGTCAGCCCACTCCCCGGTGGTGCTCGGAGGGTCCGCCTCGGCAATCCGACACCTCAGACCCGCACGCAGCCAGGTGCCGCGGGGAATCGGAATCGGTGGTGACTGCGCGTCAAGTGTGGCTCCATCCAGGCCGCATAGGTCTGCAGTGCCAGCGGTGAGCCGCACCCAGACCAGGTGCGGGTCGTCTCGCTGCGGCCCGACGCACTCCCCGGGAGCGAGCATTGAGCCCGCGGATGCGACAGGCACCAGGCTGCTGGGCCATCGGCCCTGAGCGAGCGATGAGCCGAGGAGGTCGAGCCACGTGTCGAGCTGCCCGGCATTCAGGCTGTTGCTGTCGAGTGATGTGACCCGCACCTGCGCCCCGGGTAGCCCGGTGACAAGCAAGGTCGCTCCATCGGGTGCAGTGTTGCAGCCGACGACTACGGAGCCGGCTCGCGCTGTGCACAGGGGAGTGCGGTGATCGTCGGTGCCGACGGCGAAGACCAGCACCTCCCCCTCCAGCACATCGATGACCTCCCCCGGCTCGGGTCGCAGCGTGTCGACTGCCGTGAGGGGCCGTACCTGCGATGTCGTGCTCACTGGGTTCCCACCAACTGTGCGTAGGCGCCGCCGGTGCGCATCAACTCGTCGTGCGTTCCTCGCTCAACCACCCGTCCCTGACGCATGACGACGATCTCGTCGCTGTCGCGGATCGTCGAGAGCCGATGCGCGATGACCAGGCAGGTGATGCCGCGCCGACGTACCGCGACGTCAATGGCTTCTTCTGTCACCGGATCCAGGGCGCTCGTCGCTTCATCCATGACGAGGAGCACGGGATTGCGGGCCAACGCCCTGGCGATCTCGATGCGCTGGCGCTGGCCCCCCGAGAGGTCCGCGCCACCCTCCGTCAACTCGGTGTCGAGGCCGCCGGGTCGCGTGGCCACGAGGTCGCCCAGTTGCGCGTCGACGAGCGCGGCCATGACGTCGCGATCCGAGATGGTCGGATCCCAGAGCGTCACGTTGTCGCGCAGCGTGCCGCTGAAAATCGTCACATCCTGATCCACCAGAGCGATGCGATCGGTGAGGACGCCCCGTGCGTGCTGAGAGCGTGGCCGGCCATCGATGAGGAGTTCACCTGAGGTGGGCGCGTACAGGCCGGTGACCAAACGGGACACGGTGGACTTGCCGCAGCCACTGGGACCCACGAGAGCCACGCGTCGGCCGGGGGAGATGTGCAGGTCGAGATTGCTGATCGTCGGCTCACCGAGGGGGCTGTAACCGAAGGTCACGTCGACCAGTCGCAGGTCGCCCGCGAGCGTGGCCGGCACTTCGCCCTCCGGCACGTTGGCGAGCTCTGGATCCTCGGGTGCGTCGGAGATGTCATCCACCTGGTCCAGGGTTGCTCTCAGTGTCTGGGCCTGGTCCAGTGCGACCACCACCTGCGACATGGGCGCGATGACGACAGCGGCGAGGGCAAGTACAGCGAGGAATCCCCCTGGATCGAGGTTGCCCGAGAGCACCTGCCACGCGGCTGCCATGGCGATGAGGACAGTGCCTCCTCCCGCGAGGACCCCCGGCAGGATCGTGAGGTTGAGCGAGCGGACGCCGATGCGCTGCTGGGCATCCAACAGCCGGTTCTCGGCCGCTAGGCCGCGGGCGATGATCCCGTCCTCCGTGCCGGATGCCTTAATGGGCTCGATCTGGCTTAGCGAGGAGGACATCACCGCGCCGACCTCGACGTACTCCCGGATGACGCGACTGGCCTCGTCGCGCGACTTTGCCAGGGTGTGCCGGACCGTGAGGGCGGTCGTGAGCGCGACTGCAGCGGCAACGAGACCTGACACCCAGTTGAGTGCCAAAAGCACCACGCCGGCCACGACCGCGAGCAGCATTCCCCCGGTGGCTGAGACGAGAACTGCGGTCACGGCGGCACTCATCTGGTCGATGAGGAGCGCGCGCTGGGCAAGGGCACTCGCGCCGCGCTGGGCATGGAAGGCCATCGGCAATCGAAGGAGGCGAAGCACCATGCCAGCACCGACACGAGTCGTGATCTTGGTGGCAAGTCGCATCGAGAGCCCGCCCTGGAGCCACAGAAGGAGCACCTGCATGACCAGAGCGATGGCCAGCCCGAGGATGGCAGCCTGAAGAGCGATTCCCTCGGCGCCGGCAAGGCCGTTTCCGAAGAGCTGCACGACAGCGGGCACAAGAATCGTGGGGACGACGAGAAGCAGGGCCAGGATTGCGGAGAAGATCATCATCGGCCGGACCGTCCCTGCCGCCGAGAGCAGACGGCCGAGGACCCCGCGCCTCTTGCCGCCCGGTTCGAACCCCTCGTCCGGGCTGAACTCGATGGCGACTCCGGTGAAGGACTCGTCAAATTCATCGTCGTCGCAGGTACGCGGACCCATGGCAGGGTCGTTCAAGTACCAGCCGCCGGGGTAGTACCCCTCGAGAACGAGGAAGTGGTAGAAGCGCCAGTGGATGATGAGCGGAAACGCCATGTCCTTGAGCTGGTGCGGCTCCCGCTTCATCGCGCGGGGCTTCAGTCCGTATGCGCGTGCCGCCTGGACGATGTTCCTTGCGGTCGCCCCGTCACGAGCGACTCCGCACCGAATCCGGAGCTCCTCGAGCGGGCGGAAGAGCCCGTAGTACGCAAGGACCATGCCAAGGCTCGCCGCCCCGCACTCGGTGACCTCCATCTGGAGGATGCTGGGTACGCGCCGCCGGAGCTTTCGAGGATGCTCCGACTTCGTAGATGCCTGCGGCGGGCTTGTCGTCGACATCAGCGCGTGAAGATCTGCTGGAGGATCGACTGGCTCGTGAGCGTGATGGTGTAGGTCGTCGAGCGCCCCGGCTCTGCGGGCTGCGACAGTGCGACCTCGACGATCGAGGCAAGCTGACCCGCGGGCACGGTGATCCCGGTCCGCTGCATGACCTCCGCGGCGGGAAGTGGTGGCTGCACGGCGGCGACCGTCCCTACGGAGCTGCCGTTGGCATTGACCGTCATGCCGGCACGCACCAATTCGGCGCTCTCGTCGGGCAGCACCACCAGGGCGGTGGTTTCCGACTTGGCAGGCAGGACGGTCACGATCACTTCACCCTGCGCCACCGGCGAACCGATCGTCGTCGACACCTGCCAGGTAGTGCCGGCGACGATCGACGTGATCGGCACCTGGGCAGAGTCGGACTGGACCAGGGCGACCTTGTCGCCAGGCTGGATGGGATCGCTGCTGGTGACGGTCATCTCGACGACAAATCCACTGACCGGTGACGTGATGGAGAGCAGCCCGGAGGGCGCGAGGGTGCGCCCGGTCCCAGACACCGACTGGGTGGCCGGGGTCAGAGCCGCCCAGATCACGAAGGCAACGACGATGAGTGCGGCCCCGACAAGGAGCAGCCAGTTGCGTCGCGAGACCAGGGGGAGTTGGTTGTCGATGTCGGCTGCGATGTCCAACTGATCGAGGGCCTTGGCGCGGAAGAGAGCGTTTGTCGTCTCCGTGCGCGTGCGGTTGTCCGAGACCTTGCCCAGGATTGCGTCGAGGACGTCGGATGACCTGCCTGGCCCGGGCTCCCTGTTGCTCACGGGGTCATCGTAGGAGACGCGGTATGGCCCGGTGGGGCTATTGCCCAGGCGGCGGATCCTCGCAGGGCCAGTAGCACGCTGACCAGAGGGTGTTCCTCTATCTCACGGGCAGAGAGTCACTCAGGCTGGGTCGTGCACTCTTGCGCGAAGTCCCGTGCGCCAGCGCGGTCGCCGGGTCCGAGGTCAGTCATAGTGCCCAACGTTGGGTACATCACGTTTTCAGGTGATGTTGCGTGACCCAGGCCGAAGATGTGCCCCAATTCATGCAGGTAGAGATGCGTCAGATGGCGGGGCTCCTCCGATTGCTCACGCAGCACATAGCCGCGCCGAAAGACGGCCATGCCCGAGATGAGCTCGCCGGCGAGCACGGAGGTGGGTCGAGCGAGCCCCACGACGTTGCCACTGAGTCCGGCGACTTCCTTGCCACCGTAGAAGCCGATATAGATATGGCGCGTGCGCGAGGCTGAATTGTCAGCAGCCCTCAGTTGGTAGGAGGTGTTGTCGTAGACGAGCGGTTGACGCCCCGCGAATTCCAGTGGCACTCCTGAGTAGCGCGACCACAGTCCGAGAGCCTTCTGCAGGCGCGCCATCTCGCGCTTCGCGGCGGCGGGGCTGAGCCGACCCATGTCCACGCTCCAGGTCACGGGCTCGGGGCACGCCGCCCATCCCGATCCGCTCAGGGAGGCGTCGCCGAAGAAGCTGGAGTAGTCGGATTCGGCCACGAGTGCAACAGCCTGGCGGGTCGGCTGGTCCCCCCCTGTCGGACCTGCCTGGGCGGGTGCCACGCCGATAAACAGCGCGACCGCGAGAGCGGCGACGCCTGCCCTGATGAGTCCAGCACTCATACCTTCAGGCTAAGCGCAAGTCATTGACTGATCAAAGCCCAGTCAAAAACTCAATCGAGGCGGTCTCTTCAGTGGCAGTGTCCCGCCTGAGGCGCCACGTCTATGCCGGGACTGCGTCTGAAGAAGCCCACGGGCTTGAGGTGGAAGCCGACCCGCTCGACCGGCATCACCGGCCAGTCCTCCGTCCGCGGGATGTGATTGGTCCCGAAGGAGTACCAGAGCACGACGTCGGTGTCGGTGAGTGCGCGATCATGCGCTGTCCACGTCGGCAGACCCGCACCACCCGGGTGCATGAAGGGGTACTCACCAGCGGGATAGCGCTCCGCACCGTCGTACGGTGTGACCCATAGGTGGTGGTACATGAATCCGGCACGTTGTCCGATGACCGAGTCGGGGCTAGCCATGGGATAGGTCGTATGCCCGGGGACCAGCTTGTAGCCGACGGCGTCACCGAGGTGGTTGGTCGAATTCGGGTTGACCACTTTCCAGTAGCGGCCGTTGAAGGGATCGACGGTGCGGCGCGCCTGCAACTCGGACTTCAGGGGGGTCCTGCGTGTGGTGTACGCCGCCCCGTGCGGGTTGTCGGGCCCGGGAGGAAGGGCTTCGGACTCGACCTCCATCACCGTGTTGCTCGCGCCATCGACGTCGAGATCGAGGCGGGCACAGAAGATGTGCTGGTGGTACGGGGCGAGGAGCCCCGGCTCCAATTCGGTGGAAGACGGTCCCGGCTTTCCAGCGATGGTGAGGACGATGCCGGTGAGTTTGGCCTCGAACTCGATGGAACCGTCCTGGTAGAAGTACCAGAAGTAGCCGTACTCGTAGTTGTTGATCGTGACGATGGACGAGGCCACGAAGCGGCGACCGCGCCGCACCTCAACGTGACCGTGTTCATCGGTGTGCTTCCACAGGATCCCGAAGTCCTCCTCGTGCAAGCAGATCCCCTGCTTGACGACCCGCACGTCACCGGTCGGGTCCATGAGGGTCACGTCCCGGTAGACGATCTCGCCGAGGCAGTCGCAACCCAACACGAGCGAGTTGGTGTAGGCACCAAGCCCGAACTCCCCGGTATCGAAGGCCTGCTTGCGGTGCGCTTCGGCCACCGTGTCGCCGTAGGGAATGACGAGCTCTGCGATCGACAGGCGATGCGCGATGCGGCGTTCGATGTCACCGTCCACAAAGCGCACGTCGTGGATGACCAGCCCCTCGCGCTGGTCGAATCCGATGCGCAGCCGCCACCGCTCCCAGGTCACGGCCCATCCATCCATCTCGAACGAGGCGCCCTCGGGTTGGGAGATCGTGAGTGGCTTGAGATGGATGTCGGCGCCTGTCTCGCCTGCTCGATAGGGGCCCGGAGTGCTCGGGATGGGCACGATGCCCTCATCCTCCACGGCGAGGACTTCCGCGGTGTCCAGGTCGACGATCGCGCGCAGTCCGGAAATCGGGTGCGCGTAGACATTTGCGTCGGGTGTCGGTCGATGCCACAGCGGAGTCCAGGCCAGGCGCCTGTCGCCATCGATGTCGTCAGGCACCGCGGACCCGAAGGGCCAGGCCTCCAGGTAGACCTCTTCCATATCCCGAATACCGCGCGCCAGCATCGCGGCCTGGAAGCGTGGATCGGCACGGGCGGCGTCCATGGCCGCCTCAGCCTGCGTGGAAATCAGAGGGGCGACCGCGCCTGGTTCGGCGGCAACGGAGAGCAGTTCCCCGTCCACCGACACGTGCGCGAGTGACATGGTGCGCGTCGCGGAGTCCCACAGCGACAGACGAGCGATCCGCTTCGGTGAATCCCCCGGGCGCCATGCGGCCAGGGCCGCCTTGTCGGGCTCATCGAGTGCAACTCCGGCGACAAAGACGCCGTCGCGGAGGACACCGGCGGAGCGGAGACCTACTGCGATTCGCTGCAGCTCGACATCATCAAGGGGGTCAAGAGGGTGGGCAGCCACGCGTAGACCGTAGTACGGCGATGACAGCCCCGCCTGAGGGCGCGGTGGCCCTGGGCAACCGAGAGCCCTATCGCTAATGTCTCGGCATGAGGTACGACGGCACGATGCTCATCACCGAGCGCTTCGACGAATGCAGAGCGTTCTACTCACTCCTGCTCGCCGCAGAGCCCACCCCGGGAGTCGGCTGGGCGCGTTTCGGGCTCGCCGACGGCAGTTGGATAGCCCTCCACACGCCGTGGCGGCCAGGCATGACGACCACGGGAGGTTCGCAAGTGATGCTCCTCGAGGTCGACTCGCTCGAGGATGAGTCTGCGCGGCTGTCGAGCTCTGGCATCGCATGCTCCGAGCCGCATGAGATCCCCGGTGGAGCCGTCGCCACCATCACCGACCCCGACGGACGCACCATTCAGTTGATCGCCTACTCCGCGCAGAGTTAGCCTCACCGCATGCCATCCAGCCCTGATCGCGCCTCCCACTTCCCTGCGATCGAGAAGCGCTACGGCAAGCCCATGTCCTACTGGTTCACCCAGATGAAGAAGGTCAAGGGCGAGAAGTACGCCGATCAGATGGCCTTCCTGCAGGAGCAGCACGGCCTCAGCCGCGCGCATGCCAATGCGCTCGTCCTCTACTCCAAGGGCAACACGTCGTCACGGCGCTACGAGACCTTCGACGACTACCTCAAGACGCTGGATGAAACCAAGGCCAAGACGATGCGCACAATCTTCGCCACCCTGACAGCGAAGTTCCGCAAGGCCGAGGTCGTGATCGCGTGGAATCAGCCGATGCTCAAGCAGGATGGGCGCTATCTCTTCGGTGCGGGAGCACAGAAGGCGCACATCCTCATCGCTCCGTTCGATGAGGGCATCATCGACGAATTCCGACCGCGTCTCGAGGGCTACGAGGTCAACAAGAAGACCATTCGGGTTCCTGTCGACTGGAAGGTCGACAAGAAACTGCTCGTCGACCTGGTCTCTGCTCAGTTCGACTAGGCGCGGTCGCACGCGAGGACGAATCCGCACGGTGAGCTCGGTCGTTGCGAGGCCCGTGAGGCTCAGCCCTGGTCGAGCTTCACCTTGGCCTTACGCCCTCGAATCGTGCAGTGATTGAGCGCCTTGACAACCTTGCGTGCCTTGTCCTCGGGGACGTCGACCAGTGAGAAGAACTCCTGGATCTTCACAGGCCCGACATCCTTGCCCTTCAGCCCTGCTTCGCCAGTGACCGCACCGACGATGTCGCTCGGGGTGACGCCGGACTTGCGACCGAGGGACACCCAGATGCGCGTCTTGCCGGCGGCGGGGCGGGGAGAGCCGCCCGCGCCCTTGCCCGTGGGCTT